>JAFLJU010000298.1 GCA_022712835.1 Desulfobacteraceae bacterium | reverse complement strand
ATCCATGCTCAATTCGGGAAGAAATGGGTCATCCAGATATTTGACCCCCAAATCAATTTCCTTTTGTCCCTTCATCCGATAGGTTTTCCGCAGGTCAAGCTCCTTTGAAAGCGCTGTATTGCAGGGGGCGGCATTTTTATCCCTGTTTTTCTTTTCTGATTTCAGTCTTTTGGCTGCCATTTTTTCATGGATGCTGCCCATTACAAGGGAGATGCAATAATTGAACAGCTGGAGATAGGCCAGGTTTCCATCCAGGGTTATCCTGTTTTTAAGAATAAGATTGAGCATATCGCTGGGGGGGGTCAGGGCCAACTCCTTCAGGGCCTTGTCATCTGCTGCCGTGAGGATGATATCAACCTTTGCAGGCTTCTTTCCCAATGCCTTTACCCGGCCATCATAAAAACGAATATACTGCTCCACAGACCCGGTTTCAGTTTTAATACCAACGGTAAAATTCAGCCATCCAAAGGCTGGATCCCTAGTATTTGGATCCCTATTATCTGGAATCGGACCAGCCAGGGCGGTGTGCTTTAATTTGTTTTTCAGGGAGGGCCTCAGGTTGAATTGAAGTGCCATCAATTGCAGGGCAACATGGGTCATGGTATTTAAAATCGTTTTCCCCTTGGAATCAATTTTAAATGATGCCAGAAGAGAAAGGGTTGCAAGGTGCTTTAAAGAATTTAATTTCATTTTTTCCCCTTTTTTTCACATCTGTTTACACGTCAATATGGGTTGTGCCGGTTTGTTTTTGTATCTCTTTTTCTATTTTTCTTTGATTTCGGTTTCCTTTGATTCCGGTTCAAAGGGACGAATCAAATCTTTTTTAAGTCTGTCTATAATCATCAACACATCCTCATCCAATTCCTGAAGAACCCTTGAGTAGTGAAGGGATATGATACCATGGAGGGTGGCCCACAGCTGAATGGTATGATATGCGGCGTCTTTTTCTTGAATTTGGCTGCTTGATCCGGCAAGGTTTTTGATGAGGTGGGTGACAATTTCTGACACCTTCAGCGCAGCTTTCTTCTCCAGAAAGGCGATGGGCTCAAGTTTGCTGCCAACATAATCGCAATATTTTGGCGTATTCCGACTGAACATAATACTATAATAGTCGGAATGGGAAAATCCAAATTCAAGATATGCGCTGATCATGGCAGAAAGCCTATCAATGGGTTGAGAAATCTTATTGTTGATCTGCTCAAACCGATCAACAATAAGTTCAAATCCCCGGGTCTGGATGGTCAGGTATAATTCATCCTTGCCTGAATAATAATTGTAAATATTGGCAGCGGTCATTCCCAGTTTTCGACCCAGTTTTCTCATACTCAGATCGTCAAACCCTTCTTCAAATAAAATGGCCAGGGCAGCATCCAGAATTTTTATTTTTATTTTTTCGATTTCTTCCGAACCTCTGGTAATTCTTGACATTTTCTCCTCCAAAATATTTAACCATTAATAATTTAACAGTGTTCATTAATCATGTCAAGACCCTGGAACAGATATCAGTCTTTTAAAAAAAAGCACTCGAGATGATTTTTAAAAACCGATTGACAATTAAAGGAACACTGTTCTATTAATGATTATAAGAACAGTGTTCTATTAATTTTTTAGTTATAATATGGAGAATAGTCCCTGCATGGCCAGAAAAACAAGATCCCCTGAAGTTGTTGAAAAAATAAAAGACCATATCATTGGCGAGGCCATGAAACTCATCATTGATATCGGCTTTAACAATATGAGCATACGAAAGCTGGCCCAGCGTTTAGGGATGTCTCCCACCAATATCTATTATTATTATGCCAGCCAGGATGAAATTTATCTGAATATCCAGATCAAAGGGTTTAAGTCGCTGCAAACCATACTTGAGCAGGCTTCCCAGCAGGAAAAAGATCCCTATATAGGATTGGAAAAAATAATTAGGGCATACCTTGAGTTTGGTTTTACCCATCCTGATTATTATCAAATCATGCTCAACAGTGATACCCCCAGATACCTGGAATACAAAGGTAACAAGATAGAACCCATTGCCTTGAAGGCAAAACAGATGGCCATAGACGCCATCACGGTTCCCCTCAAGGTTATTGAAAATATTTGTGCCCTTAACCCTGCTGTTCCAAAGCAAGATATTGAGTTCAGGGCCTATCAGATCTGGATCACCCTTCATGGAATGGTCACCCTGAACAATAGAAATATTTTACAGGAACTGGAGGAAATACCGGAAAAGCTTATCAACAGAATGTGTGAAGAGTTGATGCTGCCCTTTCATCCCCCCCAAACAAATTCAAACGAAAATAAAGAAGATGAAAATAAAGAAGATGAAAATACAAAAAATGAAAATAAATGCATTAAATAGCATAACCCATATGGGACTTTTGGGGATGGCGTTGCAATTTAATCTGAGGCCTTCCCTTGGAAAATATATGAAAAGCCCCGACGGATGGACCAACTTTACCATTGGCCTCAGGACAGCTTCGGGAAGGGTCAACCAGTCCATTGTGTTCTTAAACGGCCGGGTAAAGGTTTTGAGCCATATTCCTGATAATGCCGATGCCATCATGCATTTTGTCGATGACAGAGTATTAATGCAGATTATTCGCATCACCCCCAATGAGATGCTGAATCTGGTGTTAAAAAATAAAATCATCCTCTATGGCAATATGTCTTATCTCCAGGCCTTCACCTATTATATTTCCCTTATTATGGGCGGGGTGCATGAAATAATGCTGACCCGGGCCCAAAAAATAGAGGAGCAGTCACGGAAAACATTATCCCCAAAATCTGCGCCCGGGGTTCCAAAAGAACTTGTTGAAAGAAAAAATTACCGGATGAAGGGAGACAAAATAGATCCCGGGGTCAGATGGCTGGATGATCCCTACCTACCCCAGTACAGCCTGGAAGATTTTCCCCGGATCAAAGAGCAATATGAAAAACATGTGAATGCAACCCCTGAAATCTCTTCGGAAAGGCCGGTTCTATTAACCCAATGGTACCGCAAAAATGGATTTGAAAAGGACAATGCTGGAAATGATTGGGTGCCGGAACTGCGCCAGGCCCATGCTTTTAAATTTTTAATGGAAAATAAAAAAGGGATCATTCGTCCGGGCAGCAGGATTGCAGGCACCTGCACCCCGGAGGAAGAAGGGGTCATAGTTTACCCGGATACAACCGGCACCATGATCTGGGGGGAACTTTCTTCCATTGAAAAAAGGGTGCTTAACCCCTGTCGTATTTCAGAAAAGACCGCCAAAGA
>JAFLJU010000604.1 GCA_022712835.1 Desulfobacteraceae bacterium | reverse complement strand
GCCAGCGTCTCCTCAAGGGCAAGTCGCAATCCATCCATTTCCCTCTGGTCACCGCCTGACAGGTCGGCAATACTTACGGTCCAGTCTAGAACTGAGGGCATGAATCGCAAGTCATAGGGAATCTCGACATTCGCCGCAGTGTAAACTTGAACTGTATCGTCAAACATACTGTTTTCTCTCATGATAATTTATTATGCTTTGAGATACTGGCATATGGCTTCAGGATTGTACATAGAGTCAATCCCAAGCATGCTTTGATGTCGGGCAAATTTCAATGGGAAGAGTGATGGCAGGATCACATCGGCGCGATATGGATCTGGCTGGCTTAAATGTCGACACTCCATAACAAGTGGTCCAGTTTTCTGGGGGCCACCTCTTAAAGATGATTGCATAAATTATAATATAACAAGTGGATATTATCCGTGAGTGTATGGACAAGTGTCCAAATATGGAGTTGGCAGGCGGTCTTTCTGATTAAAGACACGTGGTCAAGCTAGACGTAGCCGATTCTAAGCAAGCAGAGGAATTGCCATGAGTGATGAAACTCTAAAAGATATCAATCAGTTTTTGACCTTCTCATTGGGTAAAGAGATATTTGCCATGGATATCAGTACGGTGAGAGAGGTTCTGGAATTGACGTCCATCACGAAGATTCCCAGGACTCCGAAGTTTATGCTTGGCGTTACTAATCTGCGTGGACACGCTGTTCCGGTCGTTAACATGCGTCTCAAGCTCGGCATGTCCCAATGTGAGAATACCGTGGATACGTGCATTATGGTCGTCGAAATTGAATTCAATGGTGAGTTAACGATCATGGGTGCCCTGGTTGACTCTGTGCGTGAAGTCTTCGAAATGACGCCTGACACCATTGAGCCCGCTCCCACGATGGGCGCAGCCATCAATGCCGAGTACATCAAAGGCATGGGCCGCCAGAACGAACAGTTCATAGTCATCATCGATATCAACAAGATATTTTCTGCCGAGGAATTATCTATGGCCAAGGATGTGGCTGGCCTTGGAGATGGAGCAGAACAACCGTCAGCCGAAGAAGCTGTAGCCCCGGCGTAAATGAAAGATTAATCACTCTGACCAAAGGAAAACCAGCAATGAGAATAGCACAAGTTTCACCTTTGTACGAAAGTGTTCCACCCAAGCAGTACGGGGGAACGGAACGAGTTGTGTCGTACCTGACCGAAGCGCTTGTGGAGAAAGGGCATGAGGTCACACTTTTTGCCAGCGCAGACTCGATAACAAGTGCCCGGCTTGTTCCTTGTTGCAACCAATCCCTCAGGACAAATAGCGAGTGTGTCGACCCGATCTCGCACCACTTGCTGATGCTTGAAAAACTCTACCAGAGGGAGAATGAGTTCGACATAATCCACTTCCACATAGGTATGCTTCATTATCCACTGGTAAGGCGCAGCACCATGCCCAGCATTACGACCATGCACGGACGACTCGACATTAAAGATTTCCAGACAATTCTCTCGGAGTTCAGCGAAATTCCATCCATTTCCATTTCGAAGAACCAACGACTTCCCGTCCCTGACATCAAATGGGTCAAAACCATATACCATGGACTACCAAAGGGCATTTACAACTACCATGAACACCCGGAAGGCTACCTGGCATTCCTTGGCCGGATTGCCCCGGAAAAACGGGTCGATCGCGCCATAGCAATAGCCATCCGCACCGGAATGCCCATCAAAATAGCAGCCAAGATCGACAAGGTTGACTGCGACTACTACGAGTCGGAAATCAAGCACCTCATGGATCATCCCCTGGTGGAATTCCTCGGCGAAATCGGTGAATCCGAAAAAGAGGACTTCCTCGGCAATGCCTCGGCACTCCTGTTCCCTATCGACTGGCCTGAGCCTTTTGGACTCGTCATGATAGAAGCAATGGCCTGCGGCACTCCTGTCGTTGCCTATCGAAACGGCTCCGTACCCGAAATTATCGACCATGGGACAACGGGATTCATCGTCTCATCCATGGACGAGGCCGTACAAGCAGTCAACCAGATCGGCGACATCCGCCGGACAGATTGTCGGAAGATATTCGAAGAACGATTCACGGATACGATCATGGCCCAAAAACACCTTGATCTGTACTGGCATCTCATTGGAAGCAATATCCACAAGCAGGCTCGGGAGGCAAAAGGATGCATAACATCATCAACATTGGCGGAGAATATTGTATCCTTGCCACATCAGCCCTAGCTGATGAACGCAAAAGGGTTCTTAAACATAGCCGGACTTTAGGTGTTTTCGACCGCTACTTGGATGTTCAACATATTGGTTTGAATGAACAAGGAATGTTCCACAAAGGCACCCGTCATCTCTCGCGCCTGGAGTTTCTTATCAATGACACGCGTCCGTTGCTTCTCAATTCAGGTGTCAGCCACGATAACATGGTGGCATTTGCCGAACTGACCAATCCGGACTTTCTTTACACGGATCGGAAAGCCATCCCTCGAGGGACACTCCATATTTCCAAAAAAATAATTATAAATTCAGGCCTTTGTTACCTGCAAATCAATCTTACCAACTACGGCACAAACCCTATCGAATTTGATAGCCAACTCATCTTTGAAGCGGACTTCTCTGATATGTTTGAAGTCCGCGGAATGACGAGAAAACAACATGGAATCAAGCGGACGCCCACGATTTCAGAATCAAGCGTCACCTTGGAGTATGATGGACTGGATAAACAAACATACACCACCATTATCACCCATTCGCAGGAACCGAATTCTCTGAGCGCAGATACGGCGAGATTCCACTTCTCCCTTGAAACGATGGGGCAAGCAGAATTCAGTTGCACCTTTTCATGCAACGACCATTGCCCTCCAGCATGCACAGACATGCTTAGCTCTGTACTCGAGACAGCAACAGAAAAAACGAAAAGCGGAACAAGCAACGGTCACTGCTCGATCGGTTCATCCAATGAACAATTCAATGAATTCATCAATAGATCCCTGGCAGACCTTCATATGCTGACAACCAAAGAAGAGACCGGGGTATATCCATACGCAGGCATCCCCTGGTACAATGCCCCCTTCGGCAGAGACGGTATAATTACGGCCCTGCAGACACTTTGGATCAACCCGGAAATAGCTCACGGTGTATTACACTATCTGGCCACTCATCAGTCTGATAAAAACAATGCCGATCAAGACACTGAGCCAGGTAAAATTTTGCACGAGGTTAGAAGTGGAGAAATGGTGCGAACTGGGGAAATTCCATTTGGACAGTATTATGGCAGCGTCGACTCAACCCCACTCTTTCTCATCCTAGCTGGCAAATACGCCCGTCGTACTGGTGACACCAAGACCATAAAAACCTTGTGGCCTAATATTATGCGAGGACTGAAATGGCTGGAGGAATATGCTGATTTGGATGGCGACGGCTTCATAGAATACCAATGCAGAGCCAAACGAGGGTTGGCCAACCAGGGATGGAAGGATTCATTCGATTCGATATTCCATCTTGACGGAACCTTGGCTAAGCCGCCCATCGCATTATGCGAAGTGCAAGGATATGCCTATGCTGCCATGATAGAAATTGCTTGGATGGCTGAGACAATACTTAACCAACCAGAGCTTGCTACGCGACTCACAGAAAAAGCTGCCCTTCTCAAGAAAGCGTTCAATGACAAGTTTTGGGATTCAGAACTGGAAGGATATGTCATTGCCTTTGACGGAAACAAGAAACCTTGTCGAATAAAGGCATCGAACATGGGACATTGTCTCTATACTGGCATTGTACCGAAAAAACGAGCAAAGAAAGTGGTTAAAACACTTTTTTCGGAAACCATGTATTCCGGTTGGGGTATACGCACTGTTGCTTCAGATCAGCCTTGTTACAATCCGATGTCCTACCATAATGGGTCCATCTGGCCTCATGACAATTCCATCATAGCGGCAGGGCTGTCTCGACATGGCTTTCAGCGGGAGGCTGGCCAAATTCTATCCGACTTGTTCAAAATGAGCCTATACATGGATTTGCAACGATTGCCCGAACTCTTCTGCGGGTTTCCCCGAAAAGGCCGGCAAGGGCCTACTCTGTATCCTGTTGCATGTTCACCTCAGGCCTGGGCCTGTGGAACTCCATTTTTGATCCTGAAAGCCTGTTTGGGATTAAGGATTGATGCAAGAAATAGCACCATCCACTTTCACAACCCTATATTACCGAATTTCATGAGCCACCTCACCATACGCAATTTGCAGGTTGGCGAAGCTTCCATCGATTTACAAATAAGCAGGGATGAGCGCAGGACGACCGTTAGCACAATACGCGGGGACGGCGACATCGCAATTGCTATTCGTTAGTAATGACACGAATCAAAATGACATCGTACCAAATTCTCTCCAATCCGAAAAACAACATTCATCCACCCGATATCATTTTTATATTCCACGAATAAAGGCTTGGAATAAAAATCTTCTAAGCCTTAGGTAGTGTAGTCACGAGATTGTCTAAACTTTTGTTTTGTGCCATAGTTCGTCAAGAAACCTACCCCAATGGAGGCTGTTTTGCCGATTCATGCACATCGACGACACGACATTTCGGACCACGCTTGGGAAAATATTGAACCTCATCTACCCGGCAGAAAGGAGAGTTGGGGTGGCATTGCATGTGACAATCGCCAGTTTATCAATGCGGTGTTTTGGATCATGCGCACCGGGGCACCATGGCGAGATCTTCCTCCTGATTATGGAGGATGGAGCAACACTCACCGTCGCTTTATCCGTTGGCGTGACAAGGGTGTGTGGGAAAAGTTGCTGGAAGTTTTGATTGATGAGCCTGACTATGAGTGGCTGATGATTGATGCCAGCCACTGCAAAGTCCATCCGCATGCGGCAGGAGCAAGAGGCGGCAATCAAGACATGAGTCACACAAAAGGGGGCTCAACACAAAACTGCATCTGGCCGTGGATTCGCATGGTATGCCGCTCAGGGCTATTATTACACAAGGCACAACAGCAGATTGCACTCAGGCTGTTGCACTGATTGACGGCTTTTCTGCCCAGCACCTTTTGGCGGATCGCGGGTACGACACCGACTACATTATTGTACAGGCCAAATTGCGAGATATGGAACCTGTCATCCCGCCGAAAAAGAATCGAAAAGAGCCTCGTAGCTACGATGAGCATCTCTATAAAACTAGGCACTTGGTGGAGAATGCATTCCTCCATTTGAAGCGCTGGCGTGGCATAGCAACTCGGTATGCAAAAAACACATCATCATTTCTTGCTGCTGTTCACATCAGGTGTATTTCACTATGGGCTGCTATCTCGTGACTACACTACCTAG
>JAFLJU010000700.1 GCA_022712835.1 Desulfobacteraceae bacterium | reverse complement strand
GGTGGGGGAGATGGCAGAGGTGTTCAGACAAAGTTTTGGTGAATGGAATGAGCCGGAGTTTTACTAACCGGCATGGCCGGTAACCTATTTGCTCCGGCCACAACAAAAAATGAAACGCTTATGATTGCAATACCTTGACCGAAGTTTCATATAAATGATTCGCACAAATTAAGGAGGTGGCCGTTGGAAGAGACTTATCGTCTGGGGTGTGATATTGGCGGCACGTTTACAGATTTTGTACTGATCAATAATCGAACAGGGCAATTTCATACAAACAAGTGCCTGACCACCCCTTCTGACCCTTCAGATGCCGTGGAACAGGGTATTTGCCAGCTGGCCGAAACCCTGCCCAATTTCATGGACCGGGTGGAAGAGGTTATCCACGGCACCACCCTGGTCATTAATGCCATCATTGAACGAAAAGGAGCCAAAACCGGGTTGATCACCACCAAAGGGTTCAGGGATGTGCTGGAGCTGGGTCGTGAAATCCGCTACGACGCCTATGATATTTTCAGCGAGTATCCCGAACCCATTGTACCCCGGGCCCTTCGCATGGAGGTTGACGAACGGATCACATCCGACGGCAGGGTGTTAAAAGAGGTGGAAGAAAAGCAGGTGTTAGAAGTACTCAACCGTTTCAAGGGAACCGGCATCGAATCCCTGGCGGTCTGCTTTATCAATTCTTATGAAAATCCTGTCAATGAACGAAGGATAAAAGAAATCATTGAGCGGGAAGCCCCGGATCTTTTTTTATCCTCCTCCTTTGAGGTTATTCCCCAGATCCGGGAATATGAGCGCTCCTGCACCACGGCGGTAAATGCCTATGTCAAACCCATTACCTATCGATACTTAAAAAAACTGACGGCCAGACTTGCTTCCATGGGGTTTAACGGAAAACTATTTATCATGCTGTCTTCCGGGGGGATCACCTCGGTGGAAACGGCCCGGGAATTTCCCGTCCGGATCATTGAATCCGGCCCCACGGCCGCCGTGATCGCCTCCCAGTATTATGGACGGATGTTTGATATACGGGACATGTTCTGTTTTGACATGGGGGGCACCACCGCCAAATCCTGTTTGATACAAAAAGGTCATGCCGGCCTTGTTTCCACCTTTGAGGTGGGCCGGGTCCAGCGGTTTAAAAAGGGGAGCGGACTGCCCATCCAGGTACCGGTGGTAGACCTCATGGAGATCGGTGCCGGCGGCGGCAGCATTGCCAAGATCAACCGCCTTGGGCTTCTCGGGGTGGGTCCTGAAAGCGCGGGCGCAGACCCCGGACCTGCCTGTTACATCCAGGGAGGTGTTAACCCCACGGTGACGGATGCGGATCTGGTGCTGGGATATCTGGATCCCGACTTTTTTCTGGGGGGCACCATGACCCTTGACATCGAGCTTTCAAAACAAGCCATCCAGGAAAAAATAGCCGATCCCCTGGGAACCACCCTGGTGGAGGCGGCCTTCGGCATCCATGATCTGATCAATGAAACCATGGCTGCCGCTGCCAAAACCCATATTGCGGAAAAAGGCGGCAACCCTTCAAGCATAACCATGTCGGCCTTTGGGGGAGCAGGACCTGTTCATGCCTACGGCCTTGCCAGAAAAATCGGGGCGAAGGCCATCCTGGTCCCCCCCTTGGCAGGGGTGGGCTCTGCCCTGGGATTTTTCACGGCTCCTGTGGCATTTGACCTTTCCCGCAGCCATCGGGTGGGGCTGGACGCGGCAGACTTTAAAGCACTTGAAGCGCTTTTCCAGGAACTGGAACAAGAAAGTGCCGGTATTCTGGAGGATGCGGCCCGGGGCCAGGAGATCCTGTTTGAAAGAACCCTGTTGATGCGGTTTGTGGGCCAGGGGGCTGAAACAGACCTGGGCATTGAAAACAAACCTTTTGACAGATTTTCACGCCAGGATATCCGGGCATTGTTTGACACGGAATACAAACGGCTCTACGGCCGGACCTATACGGAAACCCCGGTGGAGCTGGTGACCTTCAAGGTGAGGGCCAGCCTGCCCAAGCGGCCTTTTTCCATTCCAAAACTGACCCATACTAACAGGGATATAACCGCCTGTATCAAAGGCCAGCGCCGGGCATTTTCCATTATCCAAAAGGACTATATTCCCTTTACCGTCTATGACCGATCCAAACTTTTCCCCGGTGCCAGGATACCGGGGCCAGCCATTATTGAAGAGCGCGAATCCACCATTGTCATGGGAGAAGATGCCGATGCTCGGGTGGATGAATTCGGTTTTATCTGGATTGACTTTAACGATGGAAATCGGGTGAAGGGGAAACAGCATGACGAATCAGGCAAATAATAATAATATTAATAAAGACAAATTTGACCCCATTACCCTTGAGATTCTCTGGCGGCGGCTGGTCTCCATTGTGGACGAGGCAGATGCCTCGGTTGCAAGAACCGCCTTTTCAAGCCTGCTGCGGGATGCCCATGATTATACCTGTATGTTCACGGACAGCCGGGGACAGGAACTGGTCCAGGGAACCTTTTGCACACCGGGCCAGGCCGGTGCCATGGCATTGGGGGTTAAAAAAATCATCACCGCGATTCCCCTGGCAGATTACAGGGAGGGGGATGTCTTTATTGTCAATGATCCCTGGCTTCTGGCAGGACACCTCAATGATGTCTGTGTGCTCAGCCCGATTTTTTTTCAGGGCGTTCCCGTGGCCTTTACGGCCTGTGTCTTCCATCACTCGGATATCGGGGGCCGTGTATCCTCGGACAATCGCGAGGTTTTTGAAGAAGGCATCTACATCCCGGTGACCAAGCTCTATGATGCCGGAACCCTCAATGAGGAGATTCTCAACATGATCCGGTGGAATGTGAGAACCCCTGAAGAGGTAACAGGCGACATCCGGTCCCAGGTATCAGCCAACCATGTCTGCGCCCAAAAGGTTATTGAAATGATGGAGGATGAACATCTTACCACCCTGGATGACCTGGCAGACGACATCATCGACAGAACAGAAGGCTCCATGCGCTCGGCCATCAAAAAGATACCAGACGGGGTGTATCCCCATACCGGTATCATCGAAGGGGCGGGGAACAAACCCGACATAACCATCAAACTGACCGTGACCGTAGACGATTCGGATATCCTCGTGGATTTTACCGGCACCTCGGACCAGGTGGACTGGGGGGTGAATGTGGTTTACAATTTCACCTATGCCTATGTGTTCATGGCCATAAAATCAGCCTTTGATCCGGATATTCCCATCAACGAAGGGGCCATCCGGCCCATTCGAATGACAGCGCCAAAAGGGACGATCATTAACTGCTCTTTCCCTTCTGCCGTGGCTGCCCGGATGCAGGTGGGCCATTTCATGACGGAAATGGTCTTTAATGCCCTGGCGCCCGCCACCCCTGACAATATCATTGCCGGTTCCGGCGGCACCCCTGCCCAGACCAATATCTTCTACGGCAAAAGGGCCGATGGAACCCCCTGGCACACCATGATCATCCGGGGCGGCGGCATGGGGGCTTCGTCCAGGACCGACGGCCATCATTGCGCCATTTTTCCGGCCAACGGGGCCAACACCCCGGTGGAGATCCTTGAAAGCGACACCCCTTTGATGGTTGAATCAAGGGGACTTGTCATGGATTCAGGCGGCCCTGGCAAACAACGCGGGGGCATCGGCCGGCAGATGATCATCCGATCGCCTGAAGGGAACAAAAGAACCACCATTGCCGTCCAGGCCGGCCGCTTTATCTATCCGCCCCAGGGGATATTCAAGGGAAAAAACGGCGCAAAGGCCCAATTTTTAAAAAACAAAGACTCGGCCAACCCAAGCACACTGACCTTTTGTGATGCAGGAGACAGTATTTCCTTTGTCAGCGCCGGGGGCGGCGGATATGGAGACCCCTTTGAACGCGACCCCACAGCCGTTGAACAGGATGTACAATATGGATATGTCAGTATTGAACGTGCAAAACTTGATTACGGTGTTGTCATTGACCCTGACTCTCTTACCCTTGATCTGAGCTCAACCCTGGAACTCCGTGAAAATATTTAAGAAAAATATTTAAGGAAGCCAAAAATGAAGAAAAGCTTTATGCCGAAATTTGCTGATTCTGACGCTTTGTTTGATCATCAGCTTGCAGGACTCAAATGGACAATTGACCATGCCTTTTATGGATCTTCCTTTTACAGGCGACACTTTGAAGAGGCAGGGGTTTTCCCCGGGGACATCACCTGTCTTACGGACCTGTGCCGCCTCCCCTTTACCACGGGCAAGGATCTTAAGGAAGGATATCCCTTTCCCCTATTGTCTGTACCGGAAAGGGATGTGGTTCGTATCCATGCCTCCTCGGGCACCACGGGCAAGCGCAAGGTGCTGACCTATACCCAAAAAGACCTGGATGACTGGTTTGACATGTTTGCCCGTTGCTATGAAATGGCAGGCCTTACCCCAAAAGACCGGGTCCAGATTGCGGTGGGGTATGGGGTATGGACGGCGGGCATGGGGTTTCAGCTGGGATGCGAACGATTGGGGGCCATGGCAATTCCCGTGGGACCGGGCAACATTGACATGCAATGCCAGTTTCTCGTGGACCTGCAGCCCACGGTATTTTGCTGCACCGCTTCCATGGCCCTTCTCATGGCCGAGGAGATCAACAAACGGGGAATCAGAGACAAGATCAATCTTAAAAAAATCATCCTGGGCTCGGAACGGTGCTCCCATGCCATGCGGGCCAAGATCAAAGATCTAATAGGGCTTGAGGACATATTCGACATCACGGGCATGACCGAACTTTACGGGCCGGGCACAGGAATTGACTGTCCTTCCCATGAAGGAATTCATTATTGGGCTGACAAATATATTCTTGAAATCCTGGACCCGGACACCCTGATGCCCGTTGAAGAGGGTGAAATCGGTGAAATGGTGGTGACAACGCTCTGCAAGGAGGCCACCCCCCTGGTCCGATACCGTACCCGGGATCTCACCCGGAAAATCACCGCCCCCTGTTCCTGCGGCAACCTGCTGTTCATGCACGACAGAATCATGGGAAGATCAGATGACATGATCATTCTAAAGGGAGTCAATATCTACCCCGGCCAGATTGATGAAGTCTTGTCCGCCATTCCCGAAGCCGGCAGCGAGTATCAGCTCCATCTTGAAAGAAAATCGGACGGCAAGGAATCCATGACCATTAAGGCAGAAGCGGCCCAGGGATTTGATATAACCCGGACCCAGGATATTCAGGACAAAATAAGGAAACTTGTGCACTCAAAGATCATGGTCAGCTGTGATGCAAATATCTGTACCTATGGCGATTTGCCAAGGTATCCCGGCAAAGCCCAGCGTATCTTTGATAATAGAAGAGGATAACACAAGCGAATAAAAGGAAGGATTATGAAAGCATTTAAATACCTATCTCCAGAAAGTGTTGAAGCTGCCATCTCTTTTTATGGTGAACACAGTGAGACGGCCAAATACATGGCCGGGGGCACGGATATAATTGTGAAGGTGAAAGAAGGATGGATGGAACCCGACTATTTGATTTCCTTAAAAAAGATACCGGAGATGAATAATCTCCATAAAAATGAAGCAACCGGCGAGCTGTCCATCGGGGCGCTTACCACCCATTCCACCCTGGAAAAATCCTTGATGATCCAAAAGGACTACCCCATAATTTTTGATGCCGTGTCCAATATCGGATCCCTGCAGGTCAGAAATGTGGGGACCATCGGCGGCAACCTGATCAATGCCGTTCCTTCGGCCGACGGTGCCATCCCTTTGATTGCCCTGGACGGGGTGGCCCTTCTCCACGGTCCTGACGGTGAACGGTCCTGCAAGGTTTTAGATCTGTTCGTTGCCCCCTATCAGACGATTTTAAAACCCGGAGAAATCCTTAAAAAAATCACCATCCCTCCCCAGCCCCCCCATACGGGAAGCGGATATACAAAATTTGGCCGCAGGGCTGCCATGGAGCTTCCCCTCATCGGTATCGGGGTGCTGCTGACTCTGAATTCCGATTACAAAACCTGTATCAAAGCAAGGATCTGTTTAGGGGTTGCGGCTCCCACCCCCATGCGGGCCTATGATGCCGAAGATTTCCTGTTGGGAAAACAAATCACTGAAGAAATTTTAAATGAAGCCGGTAATCTGGCTGCAGCGGAATCAAAGGTCAGGGACAGTATCCGGGGAAAAGCCTGGCACAGACGAGAGATGATACAGGTTTATGTCCGGCGCATGGGGCTTAAATGCCTGGAACAAATTAAAGAGGGACGTTAAAAAAAGGAACCTTTATCCATGACGACACAAATATCGTTTTTATTAAATGGGGATGAGATCTCCCATGAGATCAAGGACCATTGGACTCTGTTGCACCTGTTGCGAGAAGAAATGGGGCTCATCGGAACAAAAGAGGGATGCGGCAATGGGGAATGCGGTGCCTGCACGGTTATTGTGGATGGACTTGCCATCAATTCGTGTTTGTACCTGGCCATTGAAGCCCATGGGAAACATCTGGAAACCATAGAGGGTCTTGCTGCTACCGACGGCACCCTCCACCCGATCCAGCAGTCTTTTGTGGACGAGGGGGGAATCCAGTGCGGCTTTTGCTCTCCCGGAATGATCATGTCCTCCAAGGCCCTGCTGGATGAAAA
>JAFLJU010000520.1 GCA_022712835.1 Desulfobacteraceae bacterium | reverse complement strand
GCCCTAAACAGCTTAGGGTAGCTGTCGCTGCAATGATATCCCCAAAAGAAACCCTTGTATATTATGAAGAACTATTAAATTATATCGGCAGAGAAGTGGGTTACGAAGTTGTCTTAATCCAACGAAAAACTTATTCAGAAGTCAATGAACTCTTCCCAAAACGGTTGATTGACCTGGCCTTTGTTTGTTCCGGACCCTATGCAAATGAACAAGAAAAATATAAATTTGAAGGCCTTGCTACACCAATTGTCAGAGGAAAACCATATTACCAGTCTTATCTAATTGTACAAAAAAACTCCCCATACAATTCTTTGGAAGATCTCAGAGGAAAAATATTCGCATTCACTGATCCTGATTCAAATACCGGTACTTTAGTCCCCCGTTTTTGGTTATACCAAAAAAACGAAGCCCCTGATTCTTTTTTTAATCGTGTCACCTACACCTATAGTCATGATAATTCAATTCTTGCAGTAGCTAAGGGTCTTGTTGACGGGGCGACGGTCGATGGGCACAAGTGGGAATTTTATAATGCAAAAAATCCCTATTTTACATCTAAAACTCGTGTTATCAAAAAATCAGATTACTTTGGTAGTCCTCCTTTGGTAGCCTCATCTTTTTTGCAGTCCCAACTAAAGGAAAGTATCCAAAAAGTTATTTTAACAATGCATAAATCTGAGAATGGAAAAAAGATACTCGACAATTTAATCATTGATCGATTCGAGTTGCCACATGAAGAATGGTATAAAAATGTTCAAGTTATGTTTGCAAAGGTACATCTAAAATAGTGTCACATTTTCCAATGAATATTAAATTTTTCCAAAGCCTTAAGACAATGCTACTTCTTACGGTAGCCCTTCTTGTCATTTTTACCGGTATCGTTGTATCACAACTTGTTATTCGAAATTATAGTACGACTCTTTTGTCCGGAGCAATAGCAAGGGCAGAAAATATAGCCCACAAATTAGCCTTGGACGTGACAGATAAAATTTTAATTAATGACCTTGTGGCCGTACAAAAAATTTTAGATGATCAAATGCAGACCGAGTCGTCCGTCTCATATCTTTTTATAATCAACAATCAAAAGGTGTTGGTACACACATTTTCTGACGGTGTACCTGTAAAGCTCATTAATGTAGATTCTCACAATAACAATGTGGCCAAACTAGTTTCCGAAACAAATGAAAGATTTATTGATATCCGATGGCCAATTTTTGAAGAAAAGGCTGGCATTTTGAGATTGGGTATTTCTGAAAAACCATATAGGCTCAAGGTAAAGCAACTCAGCATTAAGATGACAATGATTACCTTTGGGGTATTAGTTGTGACGCTTGTATTTAGCCACTTGCTGATATCACACCTGCTTAAACCCTTCATTAAATTAACGAATGCTGTAAAAGATATCGATGAAGAAAATCTTGATATACGGCTTGATGTTAAAGGACTCGCTGAAGTCAACAAACTGGTCGCAGCCTACAATGCGATGTTAGAAAGAATTGCAGAGTATACAACCAGATTAAAAAAATACAACCAACGATTAGAACAAAAAAACAAGGATCTTGATAGAGCTCACAATCAAATGATGACAACCTTTTCCGTATCTCAGAAAATTGCCGCCTTGCCGGACTTGAAGAAAATATGCTCCTTTTTAATTGAAACGCTTCAAGATATTGTTGAATGCAAGGATCTGTCGATGATCGTTTTTGATAATGAACAAAAAATGGCTTACCTTGTAATAGAAAACAATTTCATTTCACTGGGAAAAGAAAATTTTGATCTGCTACACAATAAAATAGACAACATTGACTCTCCCATTTTTTTAAAAAATGCTGAAATCGAAGCGTTGCCACTTCCAGAGCATCTTAAGGAATCTACACGGATGGCAATATTCCCGTTTCACCATCACAAGCAGATTGTAGGTGCAATTCTCATTTCGTGCCCGGATGATTGTGTCTGCGTAAAAACTGAAATGGATGTTATTAATTTGATACTTAAACAAGCTTCCGGAGCAGTTTACAGGGCATCTGAGAATGATAAAGAAATCAAAGGACTAAAAAGTAAAATCGATAAGGTTTCCGGATATAAAGGAATGGTGGGTAAAGATCCCAAAATACAAATTGTATATAAATTGATTGAGGATGTTGCTCCAACCGATGCGACCGTTCTGATACAAGGTGAAAGTGGTACGGGGAAAGAAATGGTGGCTAAAGCACTCCATGATGTAAGCTGTCGTGCTGAGAAACCTTTTATTGTAATTAACTGTTCAGCTTATCCAGCGACATTGCTTGAGAGCGAACTATTCGGTCATGAAAAAGGTGCATTCACGGGAGCCGTCCTGCGCAAAACAGGACGATTTGAACAGGCCAGTGGAGGTACAGTGTTTTTGGATGAAATCGGTGAAATTTCATTATCAGCCCAAACAATGCTGTTAAGGGTATTACAAAGCCAGAAAATTGAACGAATCGGGGGGAATCAATCAATCAAAATCAATACACGAATATTGGCCGCAACAAATAAGAACCTTATAGAGGAGGTTAAAAATGGAAACTTCAGGGAGGATCTTTACTACCGATTGAACGTCATTCCAATTGATTTACCGACATTACGTGAAAGAAAAAATGACGTTTCTTTATTGGCTAAATTTTTCCTTAAAAAATTTGCAGTTGAACAAAAAAAAATAATTACTGGGATAAACCCAGAGGCCATGCGGCTACTTTTAGATTATGATTGGCCTGGTAATATCAGAGAGCTTGAAAATAGTATTGAACATGCTGTTACTTTGTCAAAGTCTGACAAGATATTTATGTCCGATTTACCAAACCAATTAATTCAAACAATGAACTCCCAGCCCACAAAAAAAGCAAAAGTTCTCACCGCCAATGAAGAGAACTTAATTCGTCAGGCTCTTTATGACTGTAACTGGAATAAAACCGCAGCTGCCACAAGTTTGGGTATTAGCCGAAGCACTCTCTACGAAAAATTAAAAAAATATGGCCTTCATTCTCCCAACAAATAAATAACCACCCCCACATAAATAGTGTTCAGTCCGGGTTTTTAATTACTCACCTGGGCAAACCGGGTATTTTATACACACCCGTCCAGGCCCTCCGGGTAAAAGCTATACAGTTTTCCCTGGGTATACATTCCCTCATGAACCGGATACATTCATTTTATCTTTTAATTTAAGCCCCTTATAAAAAAATTTTCTCTCTGGCACAAGGGTTGCTATTATGATATCCAGAACGATCAATAATGATCCGCACATTTAACCAAAAAACGTAAAGGAGCATATGATGAAAAAAAACATGATGAAAAAAACAAAGATAGGCGTTATCGCAATACTGGCAGTAGCGTTCTTATCCACGAGTGCATTTTCCTGGGGCCACGGCCAAAGGGGATGCGGCGGTTCCGGTCAGGGAGGAAGCGGTTATGGACAGGGATGCGGAATCAATAACCCCAATGCATGGAACGATCTGTCCAAGGAACAACAGGATGGACTAACCGCACTTCAGCAAAAATTTATCGATGAAACCTATGAAATCAGATCTGCCATGATGGTCAAACACCAGGAAATGCGCATGCTCATGGAAACATCTTCCCCTGACAGAGCCAAACTTGAGACCCTGTCCAAGGCGATCACAGACCTCTCGGGCCAGATGAGAAGCAAACGCCTTGATCTCCAGCTGGAAGCCAAAAAAATTGCCCCTGAACTCAATGCTGCTGGCATGGGCAAACGGGGCGGCGGATACGGCGGCAAAAATGGCAACTGCCCCGGACAGGGCAGCAGATCCAACCAATAGCCTATCCCAGATAGTTAGTCTTGCCCCATAAGCGCCCGGGAAGTTTCATCGCCTTCTTCCCGGGCGTTTTCTCATTTCACCGGATCAACCCCAGGTTTTTATTTCCCCCCTTGCCCACACGATAGGGCAGATGAAAGGCCCGGATATCTGGGGCTGTTCTACCCAGACACACACTGTTTTTACCAGGCTGAGGATGCCCAACAAAGCATTCAACAAAAGGCGATCATGCCTTTTCCGAGGCCACCTCGTTTTCCAAAATCCCCAGTTTTTCGACCCGTGTTCTTACCACATCGCCGGGGGCAAGAAAGACCGGAGGGGTCCGAGCAAACCCAACACCGGATGGGGTGCCCGTTAAGATCAGGGTACCGGGCAAAAGGGTGGCGGACTGGGACAGATACGAAATAATTTGGGCCACGGAAAAAATCATGTCACTGGTATGGCCTTGTTGCATGGTTTTGCCATTGAGCATACATTCCACACTCAAATTCTGGGGATCACCTACCTCGTCCGGGGTCACCAGAAGCGGCCCAAAGGGACAGAAAGTATCAAAGCTTTTGCCTTTTACCCATTGGCCGCCACCCCCATGTTTCTGCCATCGCCGGGCAGAGACATCATTGGCACAGGTGTAGCCCAACACATAATCCAGGGCGTTGGCCTCGGACACATTTTTGACAGGGGATTTAATGATCACCCCAAGCTCGGCCTCATAATCCACCTCGGGAACTTTTGCGCAACAAGCAGGGATTTGAATGGCATCCCCATGGGCCGCCGCCGCTCCGGGATTTTTCATGAAGACCACCGGATATTCGGGCAACTTTGCGCCGGTTTCCTTTGCATGGAGCCGATAGTTAAGGCCGATGCAGAGGATGGCTGCTGGCTTTATGGGGGACAGGATTTTTTCAACCGCTATCTTCTGGCCGGTATCCTCAAATTCAGAAAAAATATCTCCCCGAAGAAGGGTGGCGGTATGGCCGTCATAGGCAGTTCCCCAGACAATTTTGTTTTCCTTGGTTATGAATCGAATGATCTGCATGCTTTATTTTCTCCTGGTATTGGTATACACAATTAAAATGAACAGGGAACAATCAATTTTCTTTATCGGACAGTATGCGTGAAACCCATGGAAATGGAAAGAATTTTTGAAAATCTTCCCAGGAAAAAAGCAGATCTAACCCTGCTCATCCTGGCTTCCCAGGGTATTATTGCCAGGATTGACAGAATCTGCTCCCGGCCAGGCGCCCCGGGAAAATTTGATATTCTGGTCCCCAAACAGCAAGCTATCCTGGCCACCAAAAGTGTTGACCAATATTATCGAGAAAATATTTTTTTAAGACTCCCCAAAGAAGGAGAACCCCTTAAAATTTCCTCATTTAACACCCCGACGGCCTATGTCATCATGGGTCTGCTGCTGGCCTTGCATTTAGCCTGCCTTAAATGGGATATCCACAGGGAAATGGTCCTGCAATTTGGCGCCTCCTCCCTGTACATCGGTCAGGGACAAACATTTAGAGCGGTCACGGCCCTGTTTCTCCATTCCGATGGGCAACATTTACTGGGCAACCTGGCTGGCATTCTCATCTTTGCTGCCCCCGTGATCAGCCTGACCGGATACGGTACCGGCCCCTTTCTTCTCCTGTGTGCCGGCACCAGCGGCAATCTTATCAATGCATATTTCCATCAAAATGCCCTTTTGTCCATAGGGAGCTCCACCGCCATCATGGGAGCGGCTGGCGCCCTTGCTGCCTATCAAATGGTCACTAACCGACGCGCTTTTCAATTGAACCGCCTGATCCCTTTGTTTGCCGGGGCCACTCTGGTGGGTCTGTTTAGCCAGGGGGAAAATACGGATATATCCGCCCATCTTTTCGGTTTTCTGGCAGGCATTTTTTGGGGGGGATTATTTTTCCCCTGTTACCGGGAAATATGCCGGGTAACAACTTTAAGGTCCATTGAATCGGTGGCTTTGCTCATCGTAGTTTCCATCCTGGGATCGGCAATTTGGGCTGGATTGTAATTCTTTTTTTTATATGATAACAACAGGGTGTCACTTAAATATAGCGCCAAACATCTACATACGAACAGCAGCACCCGAACAACAGGACAACCCCATGGATTATTGAACCGGTATTTTTAGATATTGGAGGTAAATATGAAACAAGGAGCTCCCAGCGTTCTCATCCTGGGTGGCGGGGTGGCGGGTATGGCTGCCGCACGTTCCCTGAACCATCAAGACCTGTCTGTGCACCTGGTCGAGAAACAGGATCAACTGGGCGGGAAGACCACACATTGGGCCTGCATGGCCACGGATACCTGCCAGAACTGCGGTGCCTGCCTGGGTCACGAAATGGCAAAACAGGTTACCGACCAGCCCAATATCACCCTCCATTTAACAACAAAGATCCATACCCTGAAAAAAAAAGGTCACGGTGTTGAAGCCCTTCTGACCTCGGGCAAGACCATTTTGGCTGACAAGGTGATCCTGGCCACAGGATTCTCCCCCTTTGACCCGGAAAAACTGCCCTCGCTTCACTTTGATACCTGTGAAAACATCATAACAACCGCCCAACTCAACACCCTGATAAGACAAGATCGACTGGACACACTTTTTCCCGACACCCCCTTCCCAAGGATTGCCTTTATCCAGTGCGTGGGGTCCAGGAACAAAAAATTGGGAAAAGATTATTGCTCCCAGACCTGCTGTAAAATTTCCCTGCGCCATTCCCAAAAGCTGATCCATGAAATCCCAGATGCTGCCATCACCCTTTTTTACATGGACCTTCAAATCATCGGCAAAGAGATCCGCAGTACTTTGGAAACACTTTCCACACAAATTGAGCTGGTCCAGGGTGTCCCGTCAGAAATACTGGAAGATCCGGAAACCTGCGCATTGACCATGGTGACCGAAGATGCGGCCACCCAATCCCGGGTCGCCAGGCAATTTGACCTGGTGGTCCTGTCTGTGGGCATGGAATCTTCCCCGGATATCAACGAAACCGCCGGATTTCTGGGAGCTGTTCCCAATGATTGGGGATTTTTTAACACACCGGAGACCATTGCGCCCCAAAACCTTTATATTGCCGGGTGCGCCAAAGGTCCCAAAGATATTTTGTCATCCCAACAGGAAGGAAAGATTACCGGAGCCCAGGTATTAAAAGAGATGGGCCTGACCAAAACGCCTGACATGACGGTGGCAATCATCGGAGGCCCCAATGGGGTTAGCCCCAATGGAGCAAAGGTTGCAAAGGCCGTTGCCGCAGAAGGATACAAGGTGGTTGCCCTGGATGCCGGGACGGAAACCAAAACTCTGACCCTTTCCGGCACCGCCGGAAACTTCTCCATCTATCATGGGAGCTTAGGCAAAGAACAAACCCTTGCCTGCGGTGCCATCATTGCCGCTCCCCAGGCCTGTTCCCGTCCCAATGCCGGTAAGGGTGAGTTTCAATCGGCCATAAACCTGAATACCTTTGCCAGTATTGCCCCCAAAGATCTCCCGGAAAAAAGCCTGATTCTGCTGGATTATTTTGGACCGGAATTCAAAGTTTCGGCCCGTCTGGCACTCACCGCAGCCATGGCAGTTAGAAAAGCCGGTAAAGAGATCACCCTCCTCATGAACAAAATGCTGGTCCACGGCACCTTAGGTCAACGACTCTATGACCAGGCCAGACGTCTTGGCATTGTGTTTCTCAGATTTGACACCGTGGATGATATTAAAATCCAACCCCAAACGAAAGGGTTCCATATCCGGCTTAGGGAAGACACTTTGCCGAATATAGAACTTATAATTTCATGTGACTGCCTGGTATTGCCGGATAGCATTTGTTCCTGCAAAGAATTTAAGAACATTGCAACTCTTTTGCGCTCCACCCTGGACCGGGAAAGATTTTTGCAACCGGCCAATGTTCGGCACAGGCTCACCCAAGACCTGAGAAAAGGCATATACTATGCAGCTTCCGGCCATGACGAGGTGGACGACCAGGAGATTGAAACGGGAATCCAGGAGATTTTATCCTCTCTCAATGCCCCGGACACGAACCGTGAGGAAACCGGGCAAACAACCGGAGTGACGATCAATGAAAAAAAATGTGCCCAATGCCTGACCTGTTACCGCATCTGCCCCCATGCCGCCATTATTCTCAATAAGAAAATGCGACCCCAGATCATGGAAAACGCCTGTTTTTCCTGCCATTTATGCTTGTCCAACTGCCCGGCCTATGCCATTGAATCAGACAATACCCATGAAATGATTGCGACCCTTTTGTCGAACAGGTCCCCTCTGGGAAAGCAAAAACAGGTGGTGATATTTGCCTGTGAACGGTCTGCTGCCCTGGCGGCTGACAAAATACACCTTCCCCAAAATATACAACTCATCCCCCTTCCCTGTGCCTGCCGCATCAGTTCCGACATGATTTTAAAAGCCCTGATCAACGGGGCGTCAAAGGTAATCATCAGCGGGTGCCATGAAGGGAACTGCCGATCCATGAAGGGAAGCACCACGGCAAAATCCGGGGTGGATGCCGTTGCAAAGATGCCCGGGATTTCCCCGGGACAAATCACATGGGAACCAATAGCTGCCAATGAAACCGACAAATTTGGGCGTATTATTGCCAAAGCCTAACCAGGGCCTGACCAGAGCCTGAAAGGATAAGGGGGAATAAATTATGGAAACAACAACGATCAATACACGCTCAACCCTAAGCTGCCTGTTCGACCCACGTGTGTTGGGAGACAATATTTTGGAATGTCTAACCTGCGGTGCCTGCAATTCCCGATGCACCTGGTTTGATGGGAAAGGGGGGCCTATCCCCAGGCAGATGATCCGCATGGCTGCCCTGGGACTGGATAAGCAGCTGGTAGAAAGCGGCATGCTCTGGGATTGCCTGATCTGCAATCGATGCACCCAGGGGTGTCCCATGGGCATCACCATGGACCAGGTGGTTCGAAAGGGCAGAAGCCTTGCCATCGCAGCA
>JAFLJU010000318.1 GCA_022712835.1 Desulfobacteraceae bacterium | reverse complement strand
TTCATTCCGGCCACCACGATGACAAATGCGGCACACCCCATCAGGGATCCATAGCGATTACTGATCACTTCCATATGTTGTTACCTTAAATTTTAGTTTAAAAAGTTTTTATTCCATCTTTATCAAACCCGTCTGCAAAGTCAAGTAACGCCGCCCAAATCCATAAATTTACTAACGCCGAATAGTCCCCAAAATTGTTTTAAAAACCCCCTAAACGATTTGGCAGTTGACTTTCTTGCCCATGCCAATTAAAGAAACGGGTAAGATTTAGCACGGATGAATACAATGAATGGTAAATATTAACTATACGACTTAGTATCAGGATTTTGAAAAATGGAGATTCCACCTTCTCTTCTATTGCGGCTACAAGAAAATGAGAAAATTGGTAAGAAGTTCAATGAGATAGAGATGAGCATTCTTACCATTCTAGATTACCAAGATTTCCTTGAAAGGCTCTTGTTTGAAATAAAAGATAAATTTTCCATTGGCCATATTTGGATTTCCATTATACAAGAAAGCTCCATTGCAAAGCAACTCCACGACATTCAAGATTCCGAACTGTTAAAAACCTCCACCGCCTTTGTACCCGAAAAAACCTTTTTGGCCGTGACGGGGAATAGTTTAAAACCCCTGTTGGCAAATGATAATTTGGATATTTTTCATGCCCTGCTTCCGGAATTACCCACCTGTGAAATGGGTTCCATTGCCATTGCCCCGATTACCCTTGATGGGGTTATCATTGGAAGTATCAACCAGGCAGACAAGAATAAAAAGCGTTTTGAACCGGGGATCGATACCTCACTGTTAGAACAATTGGCTCTAAAGGTCTCCTTGTGTCTTTCCAATGTTACGGCCCATGAACAATTGAAGTTTTTCGCATATCATGACTCATTAACAGGCCTGTTAAACCGAGGGGTTATGGAACGAGTTCTTGAGCGGGAGTTCCAACGTGCAAAACGGTACAAAATAGAGTTGGCCCTTCTTTTTCTGGATCTTGATGATTTCAAATTCATTAATGATACCTTTGGGCATGATAATGGAGACCGAGCGCTTTGCCACCTTTCAAAGATCCTAAATCAACTTAAGCGCGATTCAGATATTGTGGCCCGGTTTGCCGGAGATGAATTTGTTGTTATTCTTCCCTCCACGGACAGAACACAGGCAGAACAATATATTCACCGGGTAATCAAAACCTTGAGATCAACCCCCTTGTCAGCCGATGGCACTCTCTTTTTTGTGAAATTAAGTTATGGGATCGCGACTGTCTTCGAAAACAACATCGATTCTTCCAAAGATCTTTTAAAGTCCGCAGATAAAAACCTTTACAAGGCTAAGAAAAAAAAATAGGCGTGGTTTGCCTATCTGAACAGCAATATTGGTAGATTTTCGTAATTATTTCTTTTCTAATTCACAATGATATAGTATCGTAATTTTAATGCTTTTCAATTGGACACATTAATTTAAAAACTATTGGTTTGTAACTGTTAATTTGCGATTGCCAAAGGTATATGTCATTTAAACAATTCAAATTCAGAAATAAACTGTTATCCTCTTTTCTAGTGGTTTTTCTGCCATTGATTCTTATTGGCAGCATTATCTCCTACCTACAGGTAAAAAAAACACTTGAAATCAGTATTGAAAATGAACTGAGTAATACAACTGCTTCTTTGGTTAACCTGATCCAGACCACAGCCACCATTTCAATTCGAAACCGGTTATCGGCCATTGCCGAAAAAAATTTGGATATAACCGAGTATTACTATAGCAAGTATCGATCTGGATTACTGACCCGTGAAGAAGCCATTCTAACCATTCAGGAAATTTTTTTAAACCAGCCCATTGGAATAAGTGGTTACATCTATTGTTTGGACAGTTATGGCCAAGTGATAATTCATCCCAATGACAAAGTAAAAGGAACCAATGTTTCTAATTTCAATTTTGTTAAACAGCAATTAAAGACAAAAGAAGGATACCTGGAATATTACTGGAAAAATCCGGGAGAAAAAAATGAAAGGGCCAAAGCGCTTTATATGGTATATTATAAGCCCTTGGACTGGATCATTTCCGTGTCCACCTATCGGGACGAATTCAGCTATCTGATGGATATCAACGATTTCAAAGAAAGTATCCTTTCTTTCAAATCTGGGAAAACCGGATATGCTTTTGTGATGGATAGAACGGGTAAAGCCCTTATCCACCCAACGCTTCAGGGACAAAACTTACTTGAACAAAACAGTGGTAACAGCCAGTTTATCAAGAAGATAATCGCTCTAAAGAGCGGAAAACTCAGATATTTCTGGCAAAACCCAACAGAGTCTCACCCCCGGGAAAAAATCATTTTTTTCAAATATTTATCCCAATTTAAATGGATCATCGCCTCCACAAGCTATGTAGAAGAAGTTTTTTCTCCTTTGATAACATTTAAAATGTTTATAGCCGCGGGCCTTGCAGTTACATTAATCTTCACCATTCTTCTGACCTTTTTCATCAGTCGCTTGGCCACCAAACCGCTGGAAACATTAATTCAAAAATTAGAAGCCGGATCCCAGGGGGATTTTTCAGTGAGGATGGAGTACGACTCTCCAGATGAACTAGGCAAATTATCCACCCATTTTAATTCTTTCATGGACCGGTTGGAGGATTACCATGAAAAATTGAACAACGAAATACAAAAAACCATTACAACCCAGGCGGCACTGGTGGAAAACGAACTTAAGCTAAGAGGGCTATTTAATCAGTCATTTCAATTAATGGCTATTTTATCCCCTTACGGGATTCTTGAAGAGGTAAATAAAAGTGCCCTTGATTTTGGCGGTTGCTTGGAAGTTAATGTCCTTTATAAACCTTTTTGGGAAACTCCCTGGTGGCAACACGATACCAATAGTCGAAAGGATCTTAAAGAGGCCATTAAAAGGGCAACAAATGGTGAATTTGTTAGAATTGAAACAACCAACATAAATGGAAACGGCGACATCAAAAATATCGATTTTTCCGTAAAAGCGGTATATAATAGTGCCAATGAAATAGAATTTATCATTGCAGAAGGACGGGATATCACAACACTGAAACAGGCGGACCTGGAACGTCGTCACCTGGCTGTTCAGCTTGAAAAATCCCAGAAAATGGAAGCAATTGGAACATTGGCCGGTGGCATTGCCCATGATTTCAATAATATTCTATCCAGTATTTTCGGCTATTCCCAATTGGCGCAGATGACCATTCATACTCCGGAAAAAGCTAAGAAATACATTTCACAAATCGTTAAAGGAGCCCAGCGTGCTGCAGGACTGATTCAACAGATATTGACCTTCAGTCGCCAGACAGAGGTCAAAAAACATCCCTTAAAGATCCATTTAATAATAAAAGAAGCTCTCAAATTGATAAGATCATCCATTCCCACGACCATTGATATAAAAATTGATATTCAATCCAATTCCATGGTGATGGCGGACCCCACGCAAATGCACCAGGTGATTATGAATCTGTGTACCAATGCCTATCATTCCATGCTAGAAACCGGTGGCATCTTAAGCGTACGGCTCCAGGAGGTTGGGATTGGCCAACTAATGGATCAGCCCGTGGATCTTCCAGGCCCCTCCCCTTATCTCAAAATTGAGGTCAAAGATACCGGACATGGAATGGACAAACACACGCTGGACAAAGCATTTGATCCCTATTTCACTACAAAAGAAGTCGGGCGGGGTACTGGTTTTGGACTCGCTCTGGTCCATGCTATTATTGAAGAGCATGAAGGAAAGATTCATGTGGATAGTCAATTGGGAATTGGTTCCCATTTTATCATTTATTTACCCGTGGTTGAAAAAAAATCAGCCGGCACGCAGCAATTGCCGAGTCCTATTGGCGAACCCGTAGGAGGAAGTGAAACAATCATGGTGGTTGACGATGAAGAAGATATCCGAATGCTGACAAAGGATCTGTTGGAAGATTTCGGTTATACCGCCCATTCTTTTAAAAATGGAGAAGAAGCCCTCACCCAATTCAAACTTGATCCAGATCGCTTTGATCTGATCATTACAGATATGACCATGCCACTGATGACAGGGTATGAACTCTCCAAGGAGGTGCTCCTAATCAAAAATACAGTACCGATTATTTTATGTACCGGTTATAGCGAGAATATTTCCAAAACCCAAGCCATGGAAATTGGGATAACCCGATATCTTCAAAAACCACTGCAAAACCAGGATCTTTTGTTCATCATGAGAGAGGTGTTAGACACCCAATAATTGGCTTTTGAATAGCCACAAGTTAGCACTCAAAATATAATTTAAAGACGGCCTTTTAAAAAAAAATTCCCTGGTAAGAAACTTACCAGGGAATGAATCGCCGCTAGGACGTAAGAGTGATCAGTCTAAAATCAGTTCAATCTGGACCATGGAGGCAACATCACCTTTTCTGGGTCCAAGCTTTGTAATTCTTGTATAACCGCCCTGTCTTGAAGCAAACTTCTCTACAACAACATCAAATAGCGAATGCACCACATCTTTTTCTTGAATGTAAGACAATGCTTGTCTTCTAGCGTGTAGATCGCCACGTTTTGCCAGGGTAATCATTTTGTCTGCAATGGACCGCAAACCTTTTGCTTTGGCTTCAGTGGTTTTGATGCTGCTGTGTTTGAACAGAGAAGTTACCATGTTTCTAAACATAGCCTTTCTATGGCTGGAGGTCCTGTTCAGTTTTAATACCGATTTTCTATGTTTCATGGAATTTACTCTCCTTCCTGAATGTTCTCATCTTCTGGCGGTTCAAATCCTTCAAGGTCCATGCCCAGGGAAAGTTCCATGGTATGCAGGACTTCCTTGATTTCGTTCAAGGATTTTCGACCAAAATTCTTGGTTTTAAGCATTTCTCCATCTGTTTTTTGAACCAGCTGATAAATAGTGTTAATCCTCGCATTTTTCAGGCAATTGGAACTTCTCACAGATAGCTCAAGTTCATCTACTGACCGATAAATATTTTCATTAAATCCCCCGTCTGCATCGTCGGAATTCACTTCAATGTCATCGGGTTCCATCTCCTCATCAAAATTGATGAAGGGGTTCATCTGTTCTTTAAGAATCTTTGCACCAAAAGCAACAGAATCATCTGGCGTGACACTGCCATCCGTCCAGACTTCCAGGGTGAGTTTATCATAATCGGTTTTGTGACCGATTCTGGAGGTACCGACGACATATTTGACACGTTTAATGGGTGAAAAGACGGAATCAATGGGGATGGTACCCATGGGTGCATCATCATCTTTATTACCAGAAGCCAAGGAATATCCTTTACCCATTTTAACAACCATTGTCATGTTCAACACACCATTTTTAGCTAATAGCGCAATGTGTTGCTCTGGATTAAGGATTTCAACTTTGCCATCAGGGCTGATAATATCAGCACCAGTGACGCTTCCTTCACCCTTAGCCTGCAAGGTCAGTATTTTATCTTCCGTATCATCGACCTTAAGTTTTAACTCTTTCAAGTTTAAAATAATCTCAGAAACATCTTCCCGAACATCAGATATAACGCTATATTCATGAAGGGCATCATCAAATTTCACAGATACAATGGCAGCGCCGTATATAGATGACAAAATGATTCGTCGCAGAGAGTTACCGATTGTAATACCATATCCCCTCTCAAGGGGTTCGCATACGAATTTGCCATATGTTGAAGTAGTGGTAACATCAAGCTTTTCCGGCTTGATCATCTCTCGCCAGTTTACATATGCTAGTTTTTCAGATGACATCTAAATCTCCTGAATAAATATTTGAATAAACCATATAGAATGATGTACCTATTTTGAATATAGCTCAACTATCAATTGTTCCTGAATCGGAAGGGTAATATCCTCGCGTGTTGGAACACCAACAACTGTACCTTTGAAATCATCTTTATTAATTTCCAACCACGCAGGAATTCCTCTTCTGACAATGGCATCCAAGGAATCGGAGATAGCCTGAACGGTGCGAGATTTTTCGCGCAATTCTATGATATCCCCTTTTTTCACCTGGTAAGAAGGGATGTTTACCTTTTTACCATTTACCGTGAAATGATTATGGCGAACAAAATGTCTTCCCTGGGTTCTGGAATTTACAAATCCCATTCTGAAAACAGTATTGTCCATGCGGGTTTCCAGAAGGCATAACAGGGTGGTACCTGTGATACCTTTAATTCGATCTGCTCGTTTAAATGCAATTCTGAATTGTTTTTCAGAAATTCCATAAATTCGGCGAACCTTCTGTTTTTCTCTGAGCTGGATTCCATAATCAGACTGTTTACTTCTTCTCTGGCCATGTTGCCCAGGTGGGTAACCCCTTCTGTCATAACTGCATTTATCTGAAAAGCAACGGTCGCCTTTCAAAAAAAGCTTCATATTCTCTCGTCTGCACTGACGGCAAACTGATCCTGTATATCTTGCCAACGTTCTCCTCCTTTATCACTCCAAGAGCTTAATTCTATTGTATTTATACTCTTCTTCTTTTAGGCGCCCGGCATCCATTATGGGGAACCGGTGTAACATCCTTGATCATGGAAATATTGAATCCAAGTGCGTGAAGCGCTCTTAAAGCAGATTCTCTTCCAGGTCCGGGCCCTTTTACATATACGCCGATATTTTTAAGCCCATGCTCCATGGCTTTTGCCCCGGCATCTTCAGCCACAAGTTTAGCAGCAAAAGGAGTACTTTTTCTGGAACCTTTAAATCCCTGAACTCCTGAACTGGACCATGATATGGTGTTGCCATTTTCATCGGCAATTGTGACAATGGTATTGTTAAACGTGGATTGAATATGCACAATACCTGTGGAAATATTCTTTCGCACTCGTTTTTTGGATGCCGCTTTTTTAGTCTTTTTTACCATTACATTAGTACCTTTTTAAATTATACTACTTTTTCTTTTTAACTGCTGTTCGCTTCGGGCCTTTTCGGGTCCTGGCATTTGTACTGGTCCGCTGACCACGACAGGGAAGCCCTCTACGATGACGAAGACCTCTGTAACACCCGAGATCCATCAATCGCTTGATATTCATGGATACTTCTGACCTAAGCTCACCCTCAACTTTGTATTCAGCATCAATGACTTTTCTAATCTCATTCACCTGAACTTCTGTAAGATCATTTGCTTTTGTTGTAGGATCAATACCTGTTTTTTCCAGTATCAACTTTGATCTGTTGCCTCCGATACCATAAATATAGGTCAAGGCGATCCATGCGTGTTTATCTCTTGGTAAATCTACTCCTGCAATACGTGCCAAATTTCCTTCCCCCTATCCCTGACGCTGTTTATGGCGTTTGTTTATACAAATGACTCTTATGACACCACGTCTTTTAATCACTTTGCAATCTCTGCAAATTTTTTTAACAGATGCTCTAACTTTCATCCATTTGCTCCTAATATCAATTTGTATTTTTTATCAATTTGTATTTTTTTGGTAAAAAATTATTTGAATCTATATGTAATTCTGCCCCGGCTTAAATCATAGGGTGATATTTCAACTGTCACCCTGTCCCCGGGTAGAATCTTGATAAAATGCATTCTCATTTTCCCGGAAATATGAGCCAGCAGAACATGCTTGTTTTCCAACTCAACTTTGAACATGGCATTTGGCAGCGTTTCTAATACTTTCCCGTCAACTTTGATGGGTTCTTCTTTTGCCATAATCTTATTTCATCTCCTATTGGTTTAGAATCGTTAATCAGGATCTACCCTTGATTCGTTTTGCTCCAGACCTTCCCATAAAGCCGTCATAATTACCAGATATCAGATGGGACTCAATCTGGGAAATGGTATCGATAGAAACACCAACTACTATCAATAGGGCAGTACCGCCGAAAAAAAACGGAACATTGAATTTATTCATCAGCATGGTTGGCAGAACACAGACGGCTGAAACATAAAGGGCGCCGCCAACGGTAATTCGTGTCAAAACCTTGTCAATGTATTCAGAGGTCTTTTTCCCAGGTCTAATGCCAGGAATATATCCCCCGTTCTTTTTCATATTTTCAGCGACATCGTCTGGATTAAACTGAACCGCTGTATAAAAAAAGCAGAAAAAGATGATAAATCCGATGTATAGAAGATAGTACCAGACGGTACCAGGACTGAACAAGGCCGCAATCGTCTGCATAATCGGCATATTAATAAACTGCGCCAAAGTGGTCGGAAACATGATAATAGAAGATGCAAAAATCGGTGGAATTACACCGGCTGTATTAATCTTCAATGGAAGATGAGATGTCTGTCCTCCATACATTTTGCGACCCACAACACGCTTTGCGTAGTGCACCGGTATCCGACGCTGGGCCTGTTCCATATAAATGATACAGGCGACAACACCCACCATCAGAACAATCAGCAGGATGAGCGAGAAAACGCCCATCTCACCGGTACTCATCAATCGAACTGTATTTCCTAAAGCTGACGGCATGTTGGCAACAATACCCGCAAAAATTATCAAGGAGATACCGTTACCGATACCTCGCTCGGTAATCTGTTCCCCCAACCACATAATAAATGCAGTACCAGCCGTCAAGGTGATAATGGTAACCAAACGGAATCCCCATCCCGGATATGGCACGATGGCAACGCCAGCAGGAGAAGACATTGCTTCAAGCCCCACACTGATGCCGAACCCTTGAATAATACTAAGGACAACCGTTCCATATCGAGTATACTGGGTTTTCTTCTTACGCCCCGCATCCCCTTCTTTTTTCAATTGCTCAAGATGGGGAACCACCACAGTCATTAATTCTAGAATAATAGATGAACTGATATAAGGCATTATCCCAAGGGCAAAAATGGATAATCTTTCCAAAGCGCCTCCTGAGAACATATTAAACATTGAGAATAAGGTCCCTGATGCAGATGCAAAAAAGGAAGACAATGCTGCCCCATCAATCCCGGGTGTCGGCACATGAACACCGACACGATACACAAACAATAATGCAAGTGTAACCAATAGTTTCCGTTTGAGATCAGGAAGTTTAAATAAATTCTGGTAGCTGTTCTCGATCATTAATAATATCCTTACATCACTTTGATATCAATTATTTGACACATGCCTTATTCTATGCTTCCGCCAGCCGATTCGATCTTTTCTTTAGCCGTTTTGGAGACAAGAATAGCCTTTAAAACAAATTTCTTTTGTGTGTCGCCATTTCCGAGAAGCTTTGCTCCGTCAACTTTACCTTTGACCAGACCGACCTGTCTTAGGGCATCCATATCTATGGTTGCCCCATCATCAAATCTTTCCAGATCACGAATATTTAAAACAGCATATTGCTTTTTAAATATATTGGTAAAGCCTCTTTTGGGAAGCCTTCTATAGATTGGCATCTGACCACCTTCAAATCCGGGTCTTACATTTCCGCCGGAACGGGCCTTAAGACCTTTGTGTCCCTTGCCGGAAGTTTTACCCATACCGGAACCCGGGCCTCTACCAATTCTTTTTCGTTTTTTTCTGCTCCCGGGAGCAGGTGCTAAATCATGAAGCTGCATATTACACCTCCTCTACTTTCACCAGGTGTGAAACTTTGTTAATCTGTCCTATTATGACAGGATCATTTTTATGCTCTACCGTATGATGCATCCGTCTGATGCCAAGGGATCGAATAATTCGTCCTTGCACAGCGGGACGACCGATGGTGCTTCTTATCTGTGTAATTTTCACTTTTTCAGTCATTGCAAGCCTCTTTATATATCTTCAGGTCTAAGACCACGTCTTCTAGCAACTTCTTCCTTGGAACAAAGAGACTGGAGACCAGCCATGGTTGCTCTGACAATATTTTGGGTGTTGTGGGTACCGATACATTTGGTAAGGATGTCCGTAACACCTACCGCCTCAAGAACCGCACGAATACCGCCACCTGCTATCAGTCCTGTTCCAGGAGAAGCGGGTTTCAGAAGTACGCGACCGGCGCCGGCGTGACCGACAACCTCAAAAGGTACTGTACCATTTAAAAGGGAAATTTTAACCATATTTCGTTTGGCTTTTTCCGTACCCTTTTTTATCGCTTCAGGAACTTCTTTGGCTTTTCCTAGACCGTAACCTACACTTCCTTCACCATCCCCAACCACGACCAAAGCACTAAAGGTAAAATTTCGACCACCTTTTACAACTTTTGCAACACGGTTGATTCGTACAACCTTATCTATTAATCCACTATCTTCCATCTTTTCTTGTCTTGCCAAGGGTCTTCCTCCTTATTTAGAATATCAAACCGGCTTCGCGGGCCGCGTCTGAAAGCGCTTTGATACGACCGTGATAGAGGAAACCGTTCCTGTCCAGAACAACTTGTGTAATTCCTTTATCCATAGCTCTTTTGCCGATAAGGTTTCCAACCGCTTTTGCAACATCCTGTTTTTTACCGGTCACAGGATTTTCTTTGTATTCTTTATCCATGGTAGATGCCGATACAAGAGTTACCCCTTTTGTGTCATCAACGATCTGTGCATAAATATGTTTTGCAGTTCTGAAAACACTCATTCTCGGACGATCCTGCTTTCCAAAAATACTCTTTCTGATTCGTCTTTTTCTTTTAAGCCTTGATACAAGCCTTGGTGATGTATTTCCCATAATCTTTAGTTTCCCACCTATTTGTCTTTACCAGCAGTCTTACCAGCTTTTCTGATAATTCTTTCATCCGAATACATAATGCCTTTGCCTTTGTAGGGCTCGGGAGGTCTTATGGCTCTGATATTGGCTGCCGCCTGGCCAAGAAGTTCTTTGTCAATACAAGTCAATGTAATTTCTGTATTTTTCTCAACACTGGCAGAGATTCCGTCGGGAAGCTCAAAATTAACCGGATTTGAATATCCGACATTCAGTACAAGTTTTTTTCCGCTTGTTTCAGCACGATATCCGATTCCTGAAAGCAGAAGCTTCTTTTCATATCCCGTAGTTACACCGGTGACCATATTAAAGATCAAAGACCTGAAAAGTCCTTGAAGCGCCAATTTTTTCTTATCAGTGAGATCTGTTTTAACATTTAAAACATTATCATTTATTTCTATATCAATTGCCGGGTGAAGTTTTCGATCAAGCTGGCCTTTAGGCCCTTTTACAAGAATCGTGTCTCCATCAAGGGTAATAACTACCTTATCTGGAAGCTGAACCGGCTGTTTTCCTATTCTAGACATATTTTACTCCTGTCTTACCATACGTTACAAAGAATTTCACCGCCGACGTTCGCTTCTTTAGCCTGTTTATCCGTCATCAACCCCTTAGAAGTTGAAACGATGGAGATACCCAGGCCGTTTAAAACCGGCTTAATCTGTTTTGCCTTGTTGTAAACCCTGCAGGAAGGTTTACTGACTCTGTCAATACCATAAATTGTGGGTTTGCCTTCAGAAACATATTTTAGATAGATACGCAGGACTCCCTGTGTCTCATTCTCAAGGAATTTGTAATCTTTGATATATCCTTGTTCTTTAAGCACCCGGACCAATTCAACTTTGATCGTTGATCCGGGGATATCCACTTGAGCAAGACTTGCTTTTCCACCATTTCTTATGCTAGTTAGCATGTCTGCAATTGGATCACTAATTGCCATTTTTTAATCTCCTTAAAATCCGCTGGTAATAAAATTTGGTTTCAAATTTGTTATTGAAATTTTATTGTAGAATAGTGTTTTACCAACTTGATTTGGTAACGCCGGGTAAATTGCCTTGAGAAGCAAGTGTCCGGAAACAAATTCTGCAAATACCAGCTTTTCTGATAAATCCTCTTGGTCTACCGCATAAGGGGCATCTGTTATACGCACGTACAGCAAATTTTGGTGTTCTGCCCGCTTTTGCGATTAAAGATTTTTTAGCCAAGCTTTCCTCCTTGAGAACCTTAGTTTTTGAAGGGCATTCCCATAAGTTTCAGGAAAACTCTGCCTTCTTCATCGGTTTTAGCTGTGGTAACAACTGTAATATTAAGACCCTTAATACTCTCGGTCTTATCATAGTCAATTTCAGGGAATATAATGTGTTCCGTGATACCCATGGAAAAATTGCCACGGCCATCAAAGGATTTACTTGGTATTCCTCTAAAATCCCTCACACGAGGTAGTGCTATATTAACAAGTCTTTCAAAAAAATCATACATTTTCCCACGGCGCAGGGTAACCTTACAACCGATGGGGAGATCCGCTCGCAATTTAAAGTTGGCAATGGGTTTTTTGGCCCTTGTCACAACCGTTTTTTGACCAGCGATCAATGTCAGTTCCTGGGCGGCGACTTCAACAATTTTTGGATTTCTTACCGCTTCACCCAATCCCATGTTTAATACGATTTTCTCAATCTTAGGTACCTGTGAAATATTTTCATATTTAAAGGTTTCTCTAAGCTTGGGAACAACTTCGTTAATATATTTTTCCTTAAGAGTGGTCATTTATTCTCTCCGGCTTTGGTCTTATGAATCTATCTGCTGGTTACATTTTTTGCAGATTCTGACCCGTTTACCATCTTCCAGTTGTTTGATTCCAATCCGAGTAGCTTTCACACAGGAGTTACACATGACCATAAGATTGGACACATTAATCGGCATGGTTTTATCAACAATGCCACCCTGTGGATTTGCCTGCGTAGGTCTCTGATGGACTTTCACAACGTTAATGTTTTCAACAACAACGCGGTTGGTTTTTTTGACAACTTTCAATACTTTCCCGATCTTACCCTTGTCTTTTCCGGTGAGTACCTTAACCTTGTCATCTTTTTTAATTCTTATTTTTACAGCTTCCATGAATTTTTCTCCAATAACCCGATCATTATAGTACGTCAGGGGCCAGAGAGACTATTTTCATAAATCTTTTAGCCCTTAATTCTCTTGCCACCGGACCAAAAATACGGGTGCCTATCGGTTCATTATTTTTACTTAAGATTACTGCAGAGTTGTCATCAAATCTAATGGATGACCCGTCTGGCCTGGCAATCTCTTTTTTAGTTCTTACAATGACTGCCCTGACAACGTCCCCCTTGCTAACCTTTGCATTGGGGATTGCCTCTTTGACAGAAACGACTATGATATCTCCTATGCTGGCGTACCTTCGTTTGGACCCGCCCAGTACTTTAATGCAGTACAGTTCTTTTGCGCCGGAGTTATCTGCCACAGTAAGTCTGCTTTCGGTTTGAATCATTTAGTAACTCCTTTCGCTATACTGCTTTTTTAACGATCTCGGTCACCCGGAACCGCTTAAGCTTACTCAAAGGCCTGGTCTCGATGATCTTGACTTCATCACCAATCTGGCACTCATTTGTTTCATCATGTGCATGATACTTTTTGTACCGTCTGATGAACTTTTTATAAACTTTATGTTGAATGAATCTTTCGACCCTGACAACCACTGATTTATCCATCTTATCAGATACAATCAGCCCCATGAGCTCTTTTTTATTATTTTGAATATTTTCCATATCTATATAACTCTTACATTAAATAATGTTTAAATTCATTTCTTTTGATATTGTATAGAGTCTGGCAATATCTTTCTTAACATTTGAAAGGGTCGCTGTATTCTCAAGTTGGCCTACACCATTTTGAAAACGAAGATTGAACAATTCTTTCTTGAGTTCAACAAGCTTCTCTTTAACCTGATCCGCACCCATCTCTCTTATTTCTGCAAGTTTCATCTTTATTAACTCCTTTCCACAAAACGTGTTTTAATGGAAAGTTTTCTTGCAGCAAGCCTGAGGGCTTCTTTTGCCAGGTCTCTTGGAATTCCTTCCATCTCATAAAGGATCTTGCCGGGTTTAATTCTTGCCACCCAGGCATCGGTTGCTCCCTTCCCCTTACCCATCCTAACCTCTGCAGGTTTTTTTGTAACCGGATGATCAGGAAAAAACCGGATCCAGCTTTTACCAGCTCTTTTTGCATGTCTGGTCATTGCGACTCTGGCCGCTTCTATTTGTCTTGCATTTATATAGCCGCATTCAACCGCCTGGAGACCGAAGTCACCGAAACTCAGGGTGTTTCCCCTTGAGGGCACTCCCTTTGTTCTACCGCGGAATTCTTTACGGAATTTTACATTTTTTGGACTAAGCATTTACTTTTTCTCCTAATCACCTCTATTTTTCCGCCAAAGCCTGTTCACCAGGACGCAACACCTCACCTTTAAAAACAAAGGTCTTGATACCAATCAGCCCATAGGTGGTCTTAGCTTCTATAAAGCCGTAATCCACGTCAGCCCGCAATGTATGCAGTGGAATCCGTCCTTCTTTGTACCATTCGGTTCTTGCCATTTCTGCTCCGCCAAGACGGCCGGAACAAATAATCTTGATCCCTTTAGCGCCGAATCGCATGGCAGTAGAAACGCTTCTTTTCATGGCCCGTCTAAACGCGATTCTCCTTTCCAGTTGCTGGGCGATGTTCTCAGCAACAAGCTGTGCGTCGATTTCTGGCCGCCTGACTTCTTTGATATCAATAAGAACGGTTGGCACAATCATATTCTCAAGTTCTTTTTTGAGCAATGCGATTTCAGCTCCTTTTTTACCGATGATGATACCCGGTCTTGCGGCAAACACCCGAAGTCTGATCTGTTTTGAAAATCGTTCGATTTCTATTTTTGATATGCCGGCATGATAAAGTTTCTTTTTCAGAAATTTTCTGACTTTGAAGTCTTCTTCTACAAAAGAAGCATACTCTTTGTCTGCATACCATCTAGAATCCCATGTCCTGATGATGCCTAATCTTAATCCGGTAGGATGTACTTTCTGGCCCAAGCCTGTTCCTCCTTACTTAAACAGTTTCGCTAACGATAACTGTTATGTGACTGGTTCGTTTCAAAATCCGACTGGCTCTACCCCTGGCGCGTGGTCTGAACCGTTTCATGGTAGCGCCCTGATCGACGAAGATATTCTTTACAACCAGTTTGTCCACGTCCAGTTCGTTGTTATGCTCGGCATTGGCAATTGCTGATTGCAATGTTTTGTAAATGATTCCGGCAGCCTTAACCGGCATAAACTTAAGGATTGTCAGCGCCTGTCCCGCACTTTTACCTTTCACTTCAGCGATTGGCAACCGAAGCTTCAGTGCTGAAGTCCTTGTATGTCTTGTAGTTGCTTTTACTTCCATATCATTAGTCCTTTAATCATGAGGCGAAGATTACCGCTTGGATTTCTTATCTCCAGCATGACCCCAAAATGTTCTTGTAGGTGAAAATTCACCAAGCTTATGACCGACCATATTTTCAGAAACAAAAACAGGAATGAATTTTTTTCCATTATGAACGGCAAAGGTAATACCTACCATTTCAGGGAAGATGGTTGATCTTCTAGACCAGGTTTTAATGACTTTATTGTTTTTAACCTTATTTGCTTCAAGAACTTTCTTTAAAAGTTCAGATGCAATGTAGGGTCCTTTTTTTAATGATCTTGGCATAATTATTCACCTATTATTTTCTCTTAGCCCTTCTTTTAACAATATACCGATCTGTTCTGGCATTATTCCTGGTCCGCTTACCTTTTGATGGAACACCCCAGGGAGAACAGGGTTGACGACCACCAGATGAACGGCCTTCACCACCACCCATTGGATGATCCACCGGGTTCATGGCAACCCCCCGGACAGAGGGACGTTTCCCCATCCATCTAGACCGACCTGCCTTACCGATGCTCACATCTCCATGTTTTTCATTGCCGACCCTACCGATGGTGGCTTTACACTTAACGTGAATCAATCGAACTTCACCAGAAGGCAACAACACCTGAGCGTATGTACCTTCCTTGGCCATGAGCCTGGCATATGCGCCAGCACTTCTAACAATCTGGCCACCTTTGTCTTGCTTGAGTTCGATGTTATGGATTCTGGTACCAGTGGGAATATTTTCAATGGGCAAGCAATTGCCCGGTTTAATATCCGCTTCCGATCCTGTTTCCAGAATATCACCCACGTTAACTTCCAAGGGTGCTAGAATATACCGTTTTTCTCCGTCAGCATATACCAACAAGGCTATTCTGGCGCTTCTATTTGGGTCATATTCAATGGCGGAAACCTTGGCAGGAATTCCGTCTTTATCCCGTTTAAAATCGATGATACGATATTTCTTCTTTGCCCCGCCACCCCGATGCTTACTGGTAATTCGTCCGTAACAATTTCTACCAGCCCGCTTGTTCATGCTGATCGTTAGCGATCGTTCAGGTTTAGTTTTCGTAATCTCTTCGAAAGAAAGGTATTCCTGAGCACGCCTACCGGGTGATGTCGGTTTTGACTTGATTATTGTTGACATATATATACCTCTTTAAACACCTTCAAAAAAATCGATTCGTTGCCCTGGCATCAGTGTGACAATAGCTTTCTTCCAGTCCTTTTTTTTGCCAAGAATCTTGCCACGCTGTTTAACTTTACCTTTAACCTGGATCGTTCTGATCTGTTTCACTTTGGTATTAAAGTTTTTCTCAACAGCATCTTTGATTTCAACCCGATTGGCCCTTACATCTACTTTAAAAGTCAATTGGTTGTGCATTTCTTTTTGAAGGGTTGTTTTTTCTGTAACAACAGGCCCTCTGATGATATCATATTCTTTCATATTAGCTTAACCTCCCTTCAATATTCTTGATGGTGGATTCAACCAACAGAAGGTTTTTAAACTTTAGAATATCATATACGTTCAAGCCCGCGGTCTTGATCACTTTTATATCAGGAATATTCCTTGAAGAGAGTGCAAGATTGATATCCTCTGTATCCGATACAATCAGAAGATCATGAAGATTCAATGTTGCCAAAACATCGGACAATGCCTTTGTTTTCACCGCTTCGAGCTTAAAATCATCAATTACAAAGAGTGTATTATCATTGAGCTTACAGCTTAATGCCATTTTAAGAGCGAGTCTTCTCACTTTTTTGGGCACTTTATAAGCATAAGATCTCGGGGAGGGACCAAAAATAACACCTCCACCCTTTCTCAGGGGAGACTTAACACTACCGGCTCGTGCATTTCCGGTTCCTTTTTGTCTGAAAAGCTTCTTCGTACTACCTTTAATCATCGCCCTTGTCTTAGACGCAGCTGTCCCCTCTCGTTTTGACACGAGCTGGGATCTAACTACTTCATGAAGAACGCTTGTCTTTACCGGTATGCTGAATATTTCATCAGCAAGCTCTGCTTCAGACACCTTACTACCTGCACTGTTTAATACATCGACAGCAGCCATATTCTTCCTCTTAATTTTTGATCAGCTATGCATCACTGCGATATTCTTGCAATACCCATAGCCGCGTTTCAACTTTTACGACAGACACCTAACACCCCTGGGGGTGGAAATTTCTTTCTATTTCGTGTCGGTCTTATGCACTTCAATTATCCCTGTTTTGCAGCCAGGCACTGGGCCCTTGACCAACAACAGGTTATCGTCATGCCGAATGTCTACAATGACGAGATTCTTCATGGTTACTTTATCAACTCCCATGTGACCCGGCATTTTTTTACCTTTAATAACCTTAGCTGGCCAGGCAGAGTTTCCGATTGAACCGGGCTTCCTGTGATTCCTGCAACCATGTGTTTCCGGTCCTTTTTTAAATCCATGCCGCTTAACAGTGCCCTGAAAACCACGACCCTTAGAAATTCCTGACACATTCACTTTATCACCCACCGTAAACATATCAATTCCCACGGTCATACCCGCTTTCATTTCTGCAACATCATCCGCCCTGAATTCTCTGAGAACCTTGAATCCCTTATCACCTGCCTTTTTCAAATGGCCAGCAACCGGTTTGTTCAGCTTGTTAAAGGGTTTTTCATCATACCCAAGCTGAAGCGCTGTATACCCATCCGTTCCCATAGTCTTAACCTGGGTAACCACGCATGGTCCGACCTGTAACACCGTAACGGGAACGAGTTGTCCTTCTGGGGAAAACACATTGGTCATCCCTATTTTTCTTCCTAGAATTGCGCTCATAATTTGTTCCTGTTATTGAACTACAATTTAATTTCCACATCAACGCCGGGGGATAAATCCAACTTCATCAAAGCGTCAACCGTCTGCTGGGTTGGCTCAAGAATATCCATCATCCGTTTGTGGGTTCGAATTTCAAACTGCTCCCGAGATTTCTTATTCACATGGGGAGACCGCAGCACTGTAAATTTCATGATCCTGGTAGGAAGCGGTACCGGCCCCACAATTCTGGCACCGGTTTTCCTAGCTGTATCAACAATATCTACCGATGACTGATCAAGCAACTTATGATCATAGGCCTTAAGCCTGATCCGTATTTTAGTTTTCAACATTATAATAGCTCTTTCTTATTCAACTGATTTATTCTACTATATCACCGATAACGCCAGCGCCAACGGTACGTCCACCCTCCCTGATTGCAAAACGGAGTCCTTTTTCCATTGCAATTGGGTTAATCAGCTCTACGTTAATGTTCGCATTATCACCGGGCATGATCATTTCAACACCTTCATCAAGGGTCAATACACCCGTAATATCAGTTGTTCTGAAAAAGAACTGAGGTCTGTAGCCGCTGAAAAATGGTGTATGACGACCACCTTCTTCTTTACTCAGTGCATACATTTCAGCTTTAAATTTTGTATGAGGGTTGATGGAACCGGGCTTGGCAACAACCTGACCTCTTTCAACCTGTTCTCTTTTGGTACCACGAAGCAGCAAGCCAACATTGTCACCCGCCTGACCTTCATCCAAAAGTTTTCTGAACATTTCGACACCAGTACAAACTGTTTTTTGAGTTTCTCTGATACCAACGATTTCTACTTCTTCACTGGTTTTGACAATACCACGATCGATCCTACCGGTGACAACCGTACCACGGCCAGAAATACTAAACACGTCTTCAATGGGCATAAGGAACGGTTTTTCAACATCTCTTTCCGGCTCTGGAACATAGGAGTCCAAAATAGCAAGCAATTCATGAATCGGCTTTGCATCTTCGTCACCTGTCTCGTCAGCTTCAAGCGCTTTAAGAGCAGACCCTCTGATAATCGGCGTGTCATCCCCAGGAAATTCATAAGTATCTAAAAGCTCCCGAAGTTCCATCTCAACCAACTCAATCAGTTCCTCATCATCAACCATGTCACATTTGTTCAAAAAGACAACCATTGAAGGAACGCCTACCTGACGGGCAAGAAGAATATGCTCTCTTGTCTGGGGCATGGGACCATCATCGGCACTAACTACGAGGATTGCACCATCCATCTGGGCAGCTCCCGTGATCATGTTTTTAATATAATCAGCATGGCCGGGACAATCCACATGGGCGTAATGCCGATTAGCTGTTTCATATTCAACATGGGCCGTAGCGATGGTAATACCGCGCTCTCTTTCTTCCGGCGCCTTATCAATCTCATCAAACGGAACAAATGTACCGCCACCCTTCAATGCAGCGTGTTTGGTAATTGCTGCGGTAAGTGTTGTCTTACCATGATCGATATGACCAATTGTCCCTATGTTCACATGCGGCTTGTTCCGTTCAAATTTTTCCTTAGCCATCTTCTTTACTCCTCCTGTGGATTGTTTTCAGGATATTTAAAATAAAAATTTTAGAATCTAAAATGGGCAAATGCCTTGTTTGCTTCTGCCATCTTATGTGTATCTTCTCTTTTCTTAACCGATCCGCCCCTTTTATTATAGGCATCCATCAGCTCCGCACCCAGCTTATTTGCGTATCCTTTTTCAGAACGCTTCCTGCTATGACTAATCAACCAACGAAAAGCGAGGGCTGTCTGCCTACTGGGCTTGATATCGGTAGGCACCTGATAGGTTGACCCTCCAATTCTTCTGGACTTTACCTCAACAGCAGGCCTGATATTATCAATTGCCTTTTTAAAGATATCCAGAGCGGGTTCACCAATTTTTTCCTGGGCCATTGACAACGCTTCGGTAACCACTTTGCGGGCTGCATTTTTCTTTCCCTGCTTCATCACACAACACACAAATTTAGCCGCAAGCTTTTCTTCCTGCGTGGCTTCCTTCGTCAAGTTTTCTATGCTAATTTCTTTTTCTGCCATTTGTCATATCCACCAAATATTATCTATTAAAACTTCCAATGCATACACGGCTATTTTGGCCGTTTGGCTCCATACTTAGAACGACCTTGTCTTCTGTCGTCGACGCCCAATGTATCCAAGGCCCCTCTGACGATATGATAACGAACACCAGGCAAATCCTTTACCCTGCCACCCCTTACCAAAACAACCGAATGCTCTTGTAAATTATGACCCATACCCCCAATATATGCAGCAACTTCCATACCGGTGGTCAAACGAACCCTTGCCACTTTTCTCAAAGCAGAGTTCGGTTTCTTTGGAGTCGATGTATACACTCTGGTACACACTCCGCGTTTTTGAGGTCCACCCTTCAAAGCAGGCGTACTAACCTTTTTCTCTGCTTTTTTTCTACCTTTTCTAACCAACTGATTTATTGTCGGCATATCTTTCCCAACGCTCCTTATCAATGTAATACATCGTCATATACGACAAAATATTCAATTTTACTTTTACTCCATAAAAATGTCAAGGTTTTTTTATTATCTATCTAAACCTCAGCCACTTCACCAAAACCAACCTCGACGTCCTGATATCCCTTAAACCCTGTACCGGCCGGGATAAGTCTGCCCATAACCACATTTTCTTTCAACCCTTTCAAGCCGTCATACTTTCCTTCGATTGAAGCAAGTGTCAGCACTTTTGTGGTTTCCTGAAAAGAAGCTGCGGACAAAAAGCTGTCTGTGGACAAAGACGCCTTTGTAATACCAAGGATCAAAGGCTCACCCTTTGCAGGCTCACCACCACTCAAGGCGACTTCACGATTCTTTTCTTCAAAAAGAATTCGATCCACATGTTCGTCTGGTATAAAGTTGGTATCCCCTGTAGTAATAATTTTAACCCGTCTCATCATCTGCCGGATCACAACTTCAATATGCTTGTCGTTGATCCGAACTCCCTGAAGCCGATAAACTTCCTGAACCTCATCCACCAGATATTTAGCCAGGGCAACTTCCCCCTTAATATTCATAATATCCTGGGGGTTGGCACTCCCTGCAATCAAAGGATCTCCCGCCTTGACATAATCTCCGTCATAGACCGTTACATGCTGCCCCTTGGGGATGGAGTATTCTTTCTTTTCCCCAATATCTGTCGGGGTAACCGTTACCTTCTGTCGACCCTTGGTTCCCTTTGAAACCAGAACGTATCCATCAATTTCGGTCAAAACACCGGGATCTTTTGGTTTTCTAACTTCAAAAAGTTCAGCAACTCGTGGTAAGCCACCGGTGATATCTTTTGTTTTAGTGGTGGCTCTCGGCAACTTGGCAATAATCTCACCGGCCATGATATTGTCATCTTCTTCAACGGTCAAAATTGCATTTACCGGCAAATAATATCGTGCCGGTGATTTTCCAGAGTCCAGCTTAACAGCTTTCCCCTCTTTGTCCCGAAGGGTAATCCTTGGACGTATCTCAGAATCCTTTCCTTCGATAATGGTTCGACTCACCTTGCCAGTAACCGGATCTATCAGTTCTTGAACCGTATTGCCCACCTCAATGTCGGAAAAACGAACCCGCCCGGATACTTCGGTAATAATCGGTGTGGTGAAGGGATCCCAGGTGGCAATAAGATCACCTGGCTCAATTTTCTGACCATCCTTGGCATGAAGCGTGGCGCCATAAATGACATTTTCCTTTGCCAACTCACGACCTTCCATACCAACAATGCTAAGACCGCAACCCTTACGATTCATAACAATCACTTTATTGTCAGAAGAGGTTACAGTGTGAACATCATCCTTAAATTTGAGTGTACCACCCACCCTTGCTTTAATTTCTGCAACTTCAACCTTTCTTGAAGCGGTCCCCCCAATATGGAAGGTACGCATGGTCAGCTGGGTACCCGGCTCCCCAATGGATTGGGCGGCCACAATACCGATGGCCTGTCCAATTTCAACGGTGACCCCATGGGCAAGATCCCGACCATAACATCTGGAGCAAACTCCGTTCCGGGAGTTACAGGTTAAAACCGAACGGATTTTTACATTTTGAACACCCGCCGCTTCTATAGCAAGGACATCGGCCTCACTCAACTCCGTATCCACCCCGACAATAAATTCATCGGAATAGGGATCCCGGATATCTTCCTGAATAACCCTTCCTAAAATTCTTTCACCAAGGGTCTGAATAATCTCGCCTCCCTCATACAGGGATTCAACCTCAATTCCGTTAATGGTGCCGCAATCGATTTCTACAATGGTGCAATCCTGTCCGACATCGGCCAAACGCCTTGTCAGATATCCAGAGTTTGCTGTTTTAAGAGCCGTATCCGCTAAACCTTTACGGGCACCATGGGTGGAAATAAAATACTGAAGAACAGAAAGACCTTCCCGGAAACAGGCCGTGATGGGATTTTCGATAATCTCCCCGGAAGGCTTGGCCATCAAACCACGCATACCCGCCAATTGGCGCATCTGATCCTTGGACCCACGAGCGCCGGAATCGGCCATAATATAGACGGCATTCAGCACCTCAGAGGTCTCAGGATCTTCACATCCCGTCGGGTTTTTCATAACGTCCATCATGGCATTGGCAATATCATCCGTGGCCTGGGCCCAGATGTCGACCACCTTGTTATATTTCTCTCCCTGGGTAATCAGCCCTTCTGAATACTGGTCTTTAATGTCTTCAATATTCTTTTCCGCCTTGGCAATAAGATCCCATTTCTGATCTGGGATAATCATATCATCAATGCAGATGGACAAACCGCCCAGAGCGGAATGTTTGTAACCGATATCCTTGAGCCGATCGGAAAGGACGACTGTTTCCTTAAGTCCGATATTTCGATAGGCATAGTCGATCAACTTAACAACAGAGGATTTACTCATAAGCTTGTTGACCAGTTTGAATGGCAATGTGGTTTGACGTTTATCCACCTTGAAAATAGTGTATTTATCTCCCACCATTCGAACATCAGTAAACTGATCCTTTTTAAGACCATACAATTGTTCAACCACCACATCGGAAACCTGAAAAAGAGTTTTAAACTCTTTATGGGTCAAAATACCGGTCTCACCTCGACTCTTTTTAATCTCATCATCGGTATATTTTTTTAATACCGTATCAAAGTTTTTACCAAGTTTAAGTTCCGCCAGAGCTGCTTCACAACTTTCAAGGGAATCGGTACGGATTCGGCTTAATGCCAAAAGTGTATCCCCCGGAATGGTTTCCCACAACAGGATTCGACCGGTGGTGGTCTCATAAATTTCATCATCAATTCTGACTTTAATAATAGCATGAAGTGCAAGTTCACCCGCATCATAGGCATACCGGACTTCATCAAGGCTTGCAAAGGTAATCCCAGCGCCTTTTTGGTCCCTTACTGCCCGGGTCATGTAGTAGATACCCAGCACAATATCCTGGGTGGGCACGATGATGGGTTGTCCATTGGCCGGAGACAATATATTATTTGTGGAGAGCATCATAATTCTGGCTTCCAGAACAGCTTCAAGGGAAAGCGGAATGTGAACCGCCATCTGATCGCCGTCAAAATCCGCATTAAAAGCCGGACATACCAGGGGATGCAACTGAATGGCCTTACCCTCAATCAATACCGGTTCAAACGCCTGAAACCCTAATCTATGAAGTGTGGGTGCCCTGTTAAGCATCACCGGATATTCTTTAACAACAGCTTCCAGTGCATCCCAGACCTCATTCTCTTCCCGCTCTACCATTTTCTTGGCACTTTTGACGGTTGAGACAAATCCTTTTGTTTCCAGATAATTATAGATAAAGGGTTTAAAGAGCTCCAATGCCATTTTCTTGGGAATTCCGCACTGGTGAAGCCGAAGCTCTGCTCCAACGGTAATAACGGTACGACCGGAGTAATCCACTCGTTTACCCAAAAGGTTTTGTCGGAACCGACCCTGTTTACCCTTCAACGTGTCACTCAATGATTTCAACGGCCGTTTATTGGTCCCGGTGACGACCCGTCCATGTCGCCCGTTGTCAAACAATACATCAACAGACTCCTGGAGCATTCTTTTTTCGTTACGAACAATGATATCAGGCGCATTCAAATCCACCAGACGTTTAAGACGGTTATTCCGGTTCAACACCCGACGATAAAGGTCATTCAAATCTGAAGTTGCAAAACGTCCTCCCTCAAGAGGTACAAGGGGTCTTAAATCCGGCGGCAAAATCGGACAGGCTGTTAAAATCATGCGGGTCGGTTCGATCCCGGAATGTAAGAAGGCATCCACTACCTTCAGCCTTTTTGACATTTTCTGTTGCTTGGCAACAGACTTGGTCAGGCTGATCTCCTCTTTCAACTCTTCATGGGTTGCCTGAAGATCAATTTGACCCAACAATTTAAGTATGGCCTCGGCACCTATCCCTGCCTCAAACTCCTCACCAAATTCTTCAAGGGCCTCATAATATTGATCATCCGAAAGAAGTTGCATTTTTTTAAGCCCGGTCTCTTTTGGATCAATCACAAGATAGGAATCAAAATACAACACTTTTTCAAGATTCTTTAGTGTCAGGTCCAGTACATTACCAATCTTACTGGGCAGACTTTTCAAAAACCAGATATGGGACACAGGAGAGGCCAGTTCAATATGGGCCATTCGCTCTCTTCTGACCTTGGATTGAATTACCTCAACTCCACATTTTTCACAGACAACACCCCTGTGTTTCATGCGTTTGTATTTACCGCAATTACATTCGTAGTCTTTTGTAGGACCAAAAACCTTCGCACAGAACAAACCATCCCGTTCCGGTTTAAAAGTTCTGTAGTTTATTGTTTCAGGCTTTTTTATCTCACCGTGGGACCATTCTCTAATCTGGTCCGAAGATGCAAGACTGATCTGTACGCCTTTATAAACCTTGGGATCTTTCGGTTTTGCGAAGAAATCATATATATTATCCAAATGCACTCTCCTTATTTGGTTCCTTCTATAAGATTCATGTCCAAACCCAGACTGTTGAGTTCTTTGATCAGAACCCTGAAAGATTCAGGTGTTCCTGGCTCAAGAACATTCTGGCCTTTGACTATTTTTTCATACATACGTGTTCTTCCTGTCATATCATCTGATTTTACGGTCAGAAATTCCTGGAGTGCATGGGCGGCACCATAGGCTTCCATAGCCCATACCTCCATCTCCCCGAGTCGCTGTCCTCCAAACTGGGCTTTACCGCCAAGGGGCTGCTGGGTAACCAAAGAATACGGTCCAATGGAACGGGCATGAAGCTTATCATCAACCAGATGGTGAAGCTTAAGCATATACATGGTCCCAACGGTTACGGCTTTGTCAAAAGGTTCGCCGGTTCTGCCATCGTACAAGATAGACTGACCCGAGGTATCAAACCCTGCCAATTCGATCATCTCTTTGATCTCTTCTTCTGTGGCACCATCAAAAACCGGTGTCGCTGTATGAACACCCCTTCGATACATCTTGGCAAATTGGATCAGCTCTTCATCGGACATCTTGTCTATTTTTTTGGATAAAACATCCTCGAGCTGGTCGGCCTTTTGTGTTTTGGTAATCGAGAAGACAGCGGTTAGTTTCTCACGCAATTGCTTTAATTTCATTTCTTCAAGAAGTTCATTTATCTGCTGCCCGAGACCAAATGCAGCATACCCCAAATGGATTTCAAGAATCTGTCCCACATTCATACGGGAAGGAACTCCCAAGGGGTTTAGCACCATGTCTACCGGTCGACCATCTGCAAAGTAAGGCAAATCTTCCTGGCGCAAAATTCTGGACACAACTCCCTTATTACCATGGCGACCCGCCATTTTATCCCCCACAGAGAGTACTCTGAGCAGGGCAACGGAGATTTTTATCAATTTAAGTACGCCAGGGGGTAGATCATCCCCTTTTTCAAACCTGGAAACCAGTCTATTAAATCGGTCCCTGGCAATTTTGATGTGATTCTGGGCATGCTCCATAATAATTTGAACTTTTTCAGTCAGCACAGAATCGCTTACCGCAACATTCTGAAGAACGGAAATCGGGATACTTTCAAAGGTGGACGACTTGGTAACCGTCCCCGCCTTAACAAGGAGTTTCCCATTTTTCTCTAAATCACTCAGAACTTTATGCCCGTCCAGGATATTTTCGACTTTTTCCCTGGCTACCTCGGAAATGATTTTAATCTCATCATCTCTGTCCTTTTCAAGGCGTTCGATATCCTGATCTTCAATGAGCCGGGTTCTGTCATCCTTGGAAAGTCCCCTCCTGGAGAACACCTTGGCATCTATTACCTTTCCCTGTACACCCGGCGGAACACAAAGGGAGGTATCTTTCACGTCCCCTGCTTTTTCACCAAAAATTGCCCGGAGTAATTTTTCTTCAGGAGAAAGCTGGGTCTCACCCTTGGGCGTAATTTTACCCACAAGAATATCTCCGGATTTCACTTCTGCTCCCAGGCGAATAATACCACTCTCATCAAGATTTTTAAGCGCTTCTTCGCCTACATTGGGGATATCCCTGGTAATTTCTTCCTTGCCAAGTTTGGTGTCCCTTGCAAGAACTTCATATTCTTCAATATGTACAGAGGTATAGACCCCATCCTTAACCAGCCGCTCGCTGACCAAAATGGAATCCTCATAATTATATCCATCCCAGGGCATAAAGGCGACGGTCACATTTTTTCCCAAAGCCAATTCACCCATTTCAGTGGAAGGTCCATCGGCAATAACCTGACCCTGTTTAACCCTTTCCCCTTTCTGAACAATGGGTCTGTGGTTGAAACAGGTATTCTGGTTAGACCGAACAAATTTCGTACAACTATAAATGGATACCGCTTTTTCAAAATTGCTGTCGCCATTGTCATCATTTTTCACAACAATTCGTTTCGAATCCACTTCTACAATAACACCATCGAATTCAGAAACAATCGTAACACCAGAATCTCTAGCAACCACGCTTTCCATGCCGGTACCCACTAAAGGCGCCTCACTCTGAATAAGCGGTACGGCCTGACGCTGCATGTTGGATCCCATCAAGGCCCTGTTGGCATCATCATTTTCGAGAAAAGGGATCAACGAAGCAGAAACTGAAACCAACTGATTGGGAGAGACGTCCATAAATTTAACGTCTTTGTTATCAATCATTTCAAACTCACCACCCACCCGGGCAGAAACCAGAGGATTCATGAAATTTCCGTCAACGTCAAGCGGTGCATTGGCTTGACCGATAGGCAATTCCTTTTCTTCGAACGCACTTAAATGTCTGATGTTTTTTGAAACATTTCCATTGTCCGCTATTCTAAAAGGGGTTTCAATAAAACCAAAATCATTCACCCTTGCGAAGGTACACAAGGAAACGATCAATCCAATATTGGGTCCTTCAGGTGTTTCAATGGGACAGATTCTACCGTAATGGGAGGGATGAACATCCCTGACTTCAAAGCCAGCTCTTTCCCGGGTAAGACCACCCGGTCCAAGAGCAGAAAGCCTTCTTTTATGGGTTGTCTCGGACAATGGGTTTGTCTGGTCCATGAATTGGGACAACTGAGAAGTACCAAAAAATTCTCTGACAACCGCAGAGACAGGCTTGGGATTAATAAGATCGTGGGGCATCATGGCATCGACTTCCTGCATGCTCATTTTTTCCTTAATGGCCCTTTCCATACGAACCAAACCGATCCGATAATGATTTTCCAGCAACTCACCAACCGCACGAACCCTTCTGTTACCCAGATGATCAATATCATCCACCTGGCCCTGGGTATCTTTAAGTTCAATAAGAGTGGCGGCAGTCAAAAGCACATCCTCTCTTCTCAACGTTTTTACATCAATTTTAGTGTCCACCCCAAGCCGATGGTTCATCTTAAGTCTACCCACCTTTGAAAGGTCATAGTAGGTCTGGCGAAAAAACAGATGATCGATAAAATCCTGGGCAACTTCAATTGTGGCCGGGTTTCCGGGACGAAGACGCCGGTAGATGTCCATGAGCGCTTCTTCCTTGGATTCGGTTTTATCTGTAACCAAGGTTTTTCGCATGGAATCGGAACTTCTGGCCTCGACAAAGAGAATGTGAAAATCATCCATTCCCATCTCTTCCATTATCTCAAAGGTGTCTTCGGCTATTAGATCGCCAGCCTTGAAAACGACTTCCTTTGTTTTAGGGTCCGCAAAACTCATGGCAAACCCCTTGTCAATGAGCTCTTCATTGGAAATTGGAATAAAATCAAGACCCTCATCACTGAGTTGCTTGATGGCCCGCTTGGTAAAAATCCTACCTGTCTTGATGACAATTTCACCTGTTTCAGGCGATTTGATATCAAAGCTAGCCCTTTGTCTTACAAGATTTTCAGGAACGAATTCTTTGAAAAAGGATCCATTCTTTTTAATAATCCGTTCTTTTTGATAAAAGAAGTCCAAGATGTCTTCACTGGTATAGCCGAAAGATTTAAACAAAATGGAGACAGGAAATTTTCTTCTGCGGTCAATCCTGATATTCACGATATCCTTGGCATCGATTTCCATATCGATCCAGGAACCACGCACAGGAATAACCCTCGCATTGTAGATAATCTTTCCGGAAGAATAGTTTTTACCCTTGTCATGGTCGAAAAACACACCGGATGATCGGTGAAGCTGGCTGACAACAGCTCTTTCAGTTCCATTAATGATGAAGGTACCCCGGGGGGTCATCAAAGGAATAGTACCGAAATAGATTTCCTGTTCTTTGATATCCCTTATAGAAGAGACATCTGTTTCCTTATCCCGGTCATAAACAACCAGACGAACCCGTATGTTAACCGGAATTTCATAAGTCATCCCCCGGCTGATACATTCCTTCATCGAATGTTTTGATTCGCCGAAGGAGTAAGAAACATATTCCAAAGATGAGGTATCTGTGAAATCCTTAATTGGAAATACAGATTTAAATACAGAATGGAGTCCTTTTACTTCCCTGTCCTGGGCAAGCATATTCCTTTGAAGAAAACTCTCAAAAGAATTGCGCTGCATTCCAATTAAATCAGGAATATCAATTATCTTTCTTTTACTGCCAAACTCTTTTCTATTACGCTTATTCGTCAAAAGACTTCCGGTCATGATATCTCCCAGTGTGAGTTTTTCCAACCGTAAAAGCGGAGGCAAGGCAATATTGCCTTGCTCCCGCATATAGTTAATACACGTTGCTTCTCGTGTAAATCAGCTATGCAAAACTATTTTACAGAAACTTGTGCACCTACAGCTTCGAGTTGTTCTTTGAACTTGTCAGCTTCGGCTTTAGCAATACCCTCTTTAACTGCTTTGGGTGCTTCTTCAACCAATGCTTTGGCTTCTTTGAGGCCAAGACCAGTAATTGCTCTTACTTCCTTGATGACATTAATTTTTTTATCACCAATGGTTTCAAGAATAACATCAAATTCAGTTTGTTCTTCTACAGCAGCGCCCGCGTCACCACCACCGGCCATGCCGACCATTGCAACCGGTGCAGCAGCACTAACACCAAATTTTTCTTCAAGTTCTTTTACAAGCTCTGAAAGGTCAAGAACGGTCATGTTTGCTATAAATTCAATAACATCATCTTTTGTGATATCAGCCATTTTTTTTCTCCTAAATTAACACTTTCTAAAATGTAATTTTTCTATTTATAAATTATTTTGATTAAGCTAGTTTGATTAAGCTGCTTCTTTTTGATCTTTGATAGCAGACAGCACGTTAACAAAAGCTCTGGGAACACCCGCAAGTACGTTCACAAATGACGTCGGAACGGCATTAAGTGTACAAACCAGTTTCGTGAGAAGCTCTTCTTTGGACGGCATCTTAGCAAGCTGTGTGATCTCTTCCAGGTTGAGAAGCTTACCCGCCAGCGTAGCCGCTTTAATTTCAAGCTGCTCGTTGGTTTTAGCAAAATCAACAAGAATTTTTGCAGGGGCAACAGGGTCATTCGCACAAGTAACGATTGCGTTCGGCCCTTTATAAAGGTCATTCAGCAAGGCAGAATCACACCCTTGTGAAGCCCTGACTAACAGCGTATTTTTAACAACTTCAATCTGTACGCCAGCCTCCCTAAGCTTTGCGCGAAGTTCTGTCATCTTTAATACATCAAGACCTTTATAATCTATCAGTATACTGATTTCAGCTTCGGCCAACTGTTTTGAAAGCCTATCAACAACCACTTTTTTTTGAGAAATATTCAGCAATTTACATACACCTCCTTCCATTAATAAATTTTACGAAGGTGCCAACTAAACCAAAACAAAATTTAATTTTTCTATCTCGGCAGGCCGGCAAATCCGATTATGCGTCACATAACGCACCTACTGTCTAGGACAGGTAATACAACACTTATCTATCGGTTGTAAAAATTTACAACCCTATAATTCTTCTATCAACAATTACTTTATCAACGCGGGATCCAATTTGATCCCTGGACCCATCGTTGAAGAAACCGTAATTGTTTTAATATATGCCCCTTTACTGGATGCAGGCCTCAGGGAGACAATCTTGTCCAGAAACGCTTTCACGTTTTCAGTAAGCTTCTCAGCACCAAAGGAAATTTTCCCAACGGGAACATGGACAATACCGGCTTTCTCAACCCGAAATTCAATTTTTCCGGCCTTAAGCTCTTCAATGGTTTTTCCAAGCTCAAAGGTTACCGTCCCGGTCTTGGCATTGGGCATCAACCCTCTAGGCCCGAGAACCCGACCAAGCTTCCCTACCTCACCCATCATATCAGGCGTGGCAATGGCTTTATCAAACCCAAACCATCCGTCTTTTATTTTTGCCAGAACCTCGTCTGTGGCGATAAAATCGGCGCCAGCATCAAGGGCTTCTTTTTCTTTTTCACCCTTGGCAAAAACGAGTACCTTTACTTCCTTACCAAGTCCATTGGGAAGCACAACAGTTCCACGAACCATTTGATCGGCATGCCGCGGATCAACTCCCAATCTAACGGCAACATCAACGGTTTCATCAAACTTGACATAACTTGAAGATACAGCGAGTTCCAAGGCGTCCAGTGGACCGTACTGGATAGTTCTATCGACTTTGTTTTGTGCTTCTATCTGTTTTTTACTCCGCTTTGGCATTTTTCATCACTCTTTATACTTAAAGTTAAACTACTTCTATCCCCATACTTCTTGCGGTGCCAGCGATAATCTTCGCAGCGGCATCAATATCTGAGGCGTTTAAATCTTCTTTTTTCAGTTCTGCAATTCCGATCAGCTGATCACGGGTAACCTTGCCAACCTTGTTTCGGTTGGGCTCACTGGATCCCTTTGATAATTTAGCTGCAGCCAATAGCAATCTTGATGCAGGAGGTGTTTTTGTTATAAAGCTAAACGATCTATCCACATAGACAGTGATGACAACGGGGATGATAGACCCCTCGTCATTTGAGGTTTTTGCATTAAAAGCCTTGCAAAAATCCATAATATTTACCCCATGCTGACCAAGGGCAGGCCCAATGGGCGGAGATGGATTGGCTTTTCCTGCCGGAACCTGAAGCTTTATTTGTGTCATTACTTTTTTTGCCATTTTAAATACTCCTGAAACTTAACTCTTAAATAAAATTAGGTAAAACCAATTAAATCTTGGAAACCTGTATAAAATTCAGCTCAACAGGGGTTGCCCTTCCAAAAATACTTACCAATACCGTTACCTTTTCCTTGTCCGGGGACACATCCTCAACTGTACCATTGAAAGATGCAAATGGGCCATCAACAACTCTGATTTCATCACCCGGCTCAAAAAAGTATTTTGGCTGGGGTTTATTCTTGCCCTGTTGCATTTTATCAATAATACTTTGCGCTTCTCGTTCAGTAATGGGTGCAGGCTTGTTCTTTCCGCCCAAAAACCCGGTTACCTTTGCCGTGGAACTAACGATATGCCATGTCTCGTTGTCAAGATGCATTCGCACCAGAATATATCCTGGATAAAATTTACGAGTAGACTCCCTTCTTTTCCCATCCACCAACTCGACTACGTTCTCGGTAGGAATCAAAATTTCATCGAACTTCTCAGGATGCTTAGAACCCTCGATTTTTTCTTCCAGCGCTACTTTTACTTTTTGTTCATGACCAGAATACACATGAACAACATACCATTTTAGAGACATGCTATTTCCCTTAATCTATGTAAGGACAACCTGAACAAGCTTGGAAAGACCATAGTCAAAAAGCCCCAAAAAAGCAGCCACAACAAAAACGAAGATAATAACGACTATAGTTGTTCCGGTAGTTTGCTTACGCGTCGGCCAAGTGACCTTTTTTAACTCAACCTTTACTTCCTTAAAGAACTCTATTGCCCGTTGAAAAGCATTTGGCTCGCCAACCTTACCCTCGACGAATGACTTTTCCTGTTTCTGCAATCCCAATGGCGCGGCCGGCTTGGACCCAGAAATCTTGTCGCCTTTATCGGTAATACTCTCCGAATCGAGGTCCCTTTTTTTCTTTTCACCAAACAACTTTTTTTTCTGTATCCGTGACATATAACTCCTGGAGTTGCCTTCAACCCTGTCAATAGACAGGAGTGGTTATTAAATTATGTGGCAGGTCAGGAGGGAGTCGAACCCACAACCGCCGGATTTGGAGTCCGGTGCTCTACCAATTGGAGCTACTGACCTAAAACTTAAATTATTTTATTTTCGTCTCTTTATGAACCAGATGTTTATTACAAAATTTGCAGTATTTTTTAAGCTCAATTTTATCTGGACTCTTCCGTTTATTCTTTGTAGTTGTATAATTCCTTCTCTTGCATTCCGTGCATGCGAGAGCAATAAGTACTCTATCCACTATTAAACCCCTTCGTATTTATTCAACAATTTCACCGACAACACCAGCACCGACCGTACGGCCGCCTTAATATTCTGCAAAACGGAGATCTTTTTCCATTGCAATGGGCGCTATCAGTTCAACATTGATGGTTGCATTATCGCCGGGCATGGAGACTCCCACGCCCTCGCAAAGCGCCAAAACGCTGGCAATATCAGTTTGATCTCTTTTAGTTCCACAGGACATAAGCCCGACATTATCATATGCCCGGCTTTTATCCAATAATTTTTCAAGCGCCTCAACGCCAATCCGCATAGCTTCATCAGCTTCTGTGATTCCTACAATGCCACGCTCAATCCTCCCGCCCACGGCAAAACCATGACCGGAGGTAATGAAAAAACCCTCCGCGGGCATAAGAAATGGATTACCCACAGAGCTGACTATATCACACTTTTTCAGAAAAACAACACCCAGAACTTTGTCAATCTCGTCAACCGACATATCGGAAACATAATCATCCAGGGCAGCATGCTTGGTAATTGCATCCTTATCCGTCGCTCTACCGTGACCGGCAATACAGATGGTGCCCATAACAACGTTTAGTTTGCTCCCGAATCTTTCCTTAGCCATCGTTCCAAATCCCTTACTGCCTTTATTGTGGAGCCCATGACCAGAGTCGAACTGGTGAACCTCTTCCTTACCAAGGAAGCGCTCTACCAACTGAGCTACATGGGCTACGCAGGCAAATCAATTAAATAAATTATAACCTGTAGGAGAAGGAACATGGAGCGGGAGACGAGATTCGAACTCGCGACATTCAGCTTGGAAGGCTGAAGCTCTACCAACTGAGCTACTCCCGCTTATCATTAAATAGCCAATCAACCAAAAATCGACTATGTAGTAACGATCCCCTCACATACAAGATCTCCTACACAATACTTTTGGTGGTGGGGGGAGGATTTGAACCTCCGAAGGCTGAGCCGTCAGATTTACAGTCTGATCCCTTTGACCACTCGGGAACCCCACCAAAGCATTTCTGGAGCCGATACCCCGAATCGAACGGAGGACATTCTCATTACAAGTGAGATGCTCTACCAACTGAGCTATATCGGCTTACCCTAAAAGCGCAACAACCTTGTCACATCCTTAAAGACCGGGAGAATATATCAGAGCATTTTGAGTTTATCAACCGGAATCTAATGCCACCTCACCCGGCTTGCAACGATTAGACCCGATAAAAACACCAAAACCTTCAATTTGCCTCGATATACTCCATTCTTCCCAATCCATTCAAAAAAACCACCATCGCTTCACCCAAAAGGCCACAATATAACATACAAACCGGATGAACAATCCCACTAATCTAAATGAAAGGCCTTGTTTATACAAGCTTTTCTTTAAACAACCCATTGTCCTTAAAAAACGATACCTGCCTTAAATTACAGATCGACGCTATTGACATGGCTTCTCTAATCTATTAATAGAGTTCTAACAAAACAAATTCATGCCATAAGCACCAGGAGAAGAATGACTTACAAACAACTCGCCACCATCACAGCCCTATTTATTTTAACGGCCGGTTGCCAACAAGCCAACCTTAATCATGCCACCCCCGTTCACCAGGATACCTATAATTCCCCAACAGACAACGAACCCAATACCTCTATAGCTGACATCGATTCAAATACCCTTCTAAAAGAAAAGCCATTACCAGCCCCACACCAAGCATCACAACTCCCACCCGAAAATGAAACAAAATCACCGGGGCAGGAAAAAATAGACCAGGCACTGGAGCTTTGCGGCGATGCCCAGAGAATGTGGGAAGAGGGCAA
>JAFLJU010000056.1 GCA_022712835.1 Desulfobacteraceae bacterium | reverse complement strand
TCCCGGTATGTCTCCCTTCTGCACTACAGGCTGCCCCATCCGGTTGCTCCTTCCGATATTTGTCTGCGCTGGAATATGCTTGGCAAGTATCACCCTTCCCTAAGGAGTTGTTTTCACATGGATAGGGATGGCAACCTGAAGCAGACATTTCCCAAAGAGAGATTGCCTGGGTTCAGTCTCTGTGATCTGTCCGGCCTTTCTGGTCAGAATCAGGAACAATCAATCCAGGCCTATTTTAAAACCGCCCGGGAAAAAGGACTTAACCCCTTTGAGGACACCCTTTGCCATCTGGTTTTATTTGACAATGGCCAGGCTACCACCTCCCATGTTCGTGATATAGGTGCCCGTGATATAAATGTCCGTGATATAGGGATCATATTCCACCACGCCGTACTGGACGGGTGGAGTCTGTCCATCATCCTGCAACAACTGCTGGCCCAGGATCCTCCCCAGGGCCGATCTGTAAGTTTTAGCCGGTATATTCGTTTTTTGTACACCAGGGGAAATGAATCAGACCTGGCCTATTGGAAAACCCGCCTTCAAAGCATGGACAGCGGCTGTTTTCTTCCCGCAGCCCAAAAGCTGCCGCCAGAGCCCCCACAGGATTTCCAACGAAACCATCTTAGATTTGAGATGCCGGACAGCCCGGCCCTTCATAGTCTGGCCCGGGGGTTGCGCCTGTCACCCGGGCGTTTGCTCATGGCGGTATGGGCGTTGCTTTTGAGCCGGTACAATGACGGCAAAGCCTTGTTTGGCCATATTATCACCGGCCGCATGGCTAGCGTGCCAGGGGTCATGGAAATGGTGGGCATGTGTGTGAATACCATACCGGCCTTTGTGATATTGCCTGAAGAATCTAGCTTTTCCGCCTGGCTCAAGGAATTTAACACCCAGGCCACGGCAGATGAGCGCCATGGGTTTGCCTCCCCCGCCCGATTGAACAAATGCCTTCCCAGGGGGGTGGACTATACAGACCATTTATTTGTGGTGGATCCGGCACCCGGACCGGATAGTCCTGTCCTCATGGCTGGATATGGAGATCCTGTAGCAGGGTTCATCGCCGGGTTTGAGCTGGGTAAAAAGATCACGGCCTGCTTTTCTTTTGACCCGGAACAATATGATGCCCAGGCTGTTGAGCGTATAAGGGACCACTATTGCCATATTCTTACAAGTATCACCCGTGATCCGGACATAGGGCTCAAGGAGATTTCCATTCTCCCCCCAAAGGAAATAGCCCTGCTGCTTAAGGCAGATCCCCCAAAGGGTATGCCCGGACAGACCCTGGTCAACATGTGGAAATCGGCTGTGGCAGCGGCCCCTGAAAAAACAGCCCTGGTTTTCAGAAACACCCGGATGAGCTATGCCGAGGCAGATAGCCGGGTTGAACACATGGCAAGGGCCCTGGTGGCAGGTGGTGTCAGGCCCGGGGACCGGGTGGCCTTAAAGCTTGCCCGCTCCCATCACATGGTGATTAGCGCTCTTTCGGTGATGCGCATTGGCGCGGCCTATCTGCCAATGGGACCGGAGTGGCCAGCCATGCGCTCACAGCAGGTTCTTAAGGAGACATCCCTGGTGGTGGATGACCATTATCTGGAAAAAATAAGGTCCCTTGCGCCAGACAACACCCCTTGGTTGCGGGAGAACTTGATGCTGGAGAACTTCATGCCAGCACCTTCGGACCCGGCCTATATCATCATGACCTCCGGCACCACCGGCCAGCCCAAAGGCGTGGTGGTGGCTCATAAGAGTGCAGCCCAGTTCTGCGCCTGGGCCATGGACCACTACCAATGGCAGTCAGGGGATGGTTCAGCCGTTCAGACCGGTTTTGCCTATGACGTGGTCATATGGGGCCTTTACCCGGCCTTGTTCAGCAACGGCACCGTCCATATTCTTGATGAAGCGGTTCGGAATAATCTCCACCGCATCCGGGACTATCTGCACCGGGAAAATATCACTCACATGGACCTGCCCGTGGCCATGGCAGAAGAATTCATGGCAAGGTTTCAGGGAGATGAGATCCCGCCCTCCCTGAAATTTCTGGCCACCGGCGGGGATGCCCTGCGCCACTATACAAAGGTGCCCTATACGGTTGTAAATGAGTACGGCCCCACCGAATGCACGGTCACCTGTACCTGTGCCAGGGTAACCCCCGGCATCTTTCCCATCCCCATCGGCAGTCCCCTGCCTGGCATGCGGGCCTATCTTCTGGATCGACAAGAACGTCTCTGCCCCCTGGGAGTGCCGGGTGAGCTTTGTTTTTCCGGAGGCCAGCTGGCAAAGGGATATCTGGGAGACCCGGATCTGACCGCGGAAAAATTCATCCCCAATCCCTTTTACGATGAAAATATAGACGCTGAAAATAAAGACAGCAAAAACCATCAGCGGCTATACAAAACCGGTGACCTTGCCTGCTGGCAGGGTAATCTCGACAATCCCAGGGAAAATCTATTGTTTCTGGGGCGTATGGACAACCAGGTGAAGATCAATGGATTTCGGGTTGAACTGGGAGAAATTGAAGCCATCCTGGAATCCCATCCAAAGGTCAGTAAAGCCTTTGCCATGGTAAATGAATTTTCATTGGGTCATAAAACCCTGGCAGCCTGGGTGGTCTGCAAAAAAGAGGATTTTGACGAAGATAAATTCCGGTTTTTCCTGGCCGATAAACTGTCACCCCATATGATTCCCTCTCTGGTCCAGGTGGCGTCCCTGCCCCTGACACCCGGGGGCAAGATTGATTTTAAGGCCTTGCCGGCACCAAATTTCGAACATGGGACAGGTTCGAAAAACCTGCCCATTGTCCTGCCTCAAACCAAACCTGAAAAAACCCTTGCCAAAATCCTCACCGATCTGCTGCCGGGATTTGATATGAACCTGGGGCTTGGTTTTCTGGATGCGGGTGGGGATTCCATCAATGCCATCCGCCTGGCAGCACGCATGGAGCAAAAAGGATGGCAGATGTCCCTGCCCGACATTATGGCCTCTTCCAGCCTCAAGGAATTGGCCCGTAAAATGGTCCCTGTTCAGAACCGGGACCAGACCCAA
>JAFLJU010000204.1 GCA_022712835.1 Desulfobacteraceae bacterium | reverse complement strand
GGTTGGGTTTTTTATTACAATCTTCTTACTTGGCAGAGTTGCACAAGAAAGGGTAATTGCTGAAGCAGGAAGTGGTGGGTCACCGTTCGGTATTGATCCGAGCAAGCCTGTATCTATAGTCTGTGGCAATGTTTATCCTACGTCTTCAGCAACATATCTTACGGCGGAAATAAACGGTATTAGAAGTGATATGCGTTTGGCACATAATAATACGCCATGGGCCATAGCCACCTTTGAAAAATATTATGATTCCTATACAGGCGATGTTAGTTATAAATTTGAAAAATTCGGCTGCTATACAGGAGATGGAATCGGTACAGACGGCAAAGTGTCTTATGAAAAACCAATAAAGTATGTGAAAGGTATGGTTTCTCTAGCACCCAGCTACGCAAGAGCGAAAATTAATGGACAAGAATATGCATCTATTGTGGTTAAAAAGAATGATTCGTGGATCAAGGCTTGTTTTGTGACATATCAAAGTAACGGGGTTTTTATGATGCCCTATATTACGATAACCCATATCGAGTTATCTCATTTCGGCCATAGTGACTGCAATTAGTTTCGTGATTTTAAACCAGAAAGGTACATCATGCGGCGATCTTTTAAACAAAAATAACACCTGGGGTATTGTTGTTCACGGTCCGTTCCAGTATCGGTTTGCCGTTAAAGGAAATCTGGACAAAATTGCCTACGCTTACAGGAAAAAGCCAATAAATATTCATGCCCGTATTTTTTGCATCTGATCCTGGCTCAGGTGTCGCATATACTGATGATACAATTGCTGTGGATACTTGAAATGATGGGACATTCCGGAGGGAGTGTGGTATAAGCTTGGTTACGGTTTAAACCATATACTTATGAGAAAAAATACATGTCATTTGATGAAATTGGCCTTCGGGTCGAACTGCTGAACGCTATAAAGTCCAAAGGGTACACCATACCGACCCCCATTCAGGCCCGGGTTATTCCGGCAATTCTTTCTGGAAAGGATATCCTTGCCCGTGCCCAGACCGGAACGGGAAAAACAGATGCCTTTGCACTTCCTCTGGTTGAATTGTTGAGCCAGGGGAATCCTAATCGGCGTCACCCCAGGGCCCTTGTCCTGGCCCCCACCCGGGAACTTGCCCTTCAGGTGGGCGATAGCATCAAGGCCTATGGAAGGCGGGTGTCCATTCGCTGCTCCGTGGTATACGGCGGGGTAAATATTGATCCCCAGGTAGATCGGCTGAAGCGGGGAATTGATATCCTTGTGGCCACGCCGGGGCGTCTTCTGGATCTTGCCGGTCACCGGGACGTGAATCTTTCCCAGATAGAGTTTCTGGTGTTTGATGAGGCAGACAGAATGCTGGACCTGGGGTTCAGCAAGGAAATTTCCGAAGTTCTGGAGATGGTGCCGGAAGATCGCAAAACCATGTTGTTCTCTGCCACCTATACCCAGCAGATCAGGGATCTTGCCAAAAAGATGTTGACAGAACCTGAATACATCGAGGTGACACCCAGTAATACAGCCGCCGAATCCATTGTCCAGAAGATTCACCTGGTGAACAAGTCCCATAAACGCGATCTGCTCATCCATTTGATCCTCCAGGGTCGCTGGCGTCAGGTTTTGGTTTTTGTACGCACAAAATTCGGGGCAAACAAGCTGACAGAAAGATTGGTTGAAAAAGGGATCGTTGCCGAAGCGCTCCATGGCAACAAGAGCCAGTCCTTTCGTACCCGTACTCTAAAAGAATTTAAAAATGGCCAGATCCATGTCCTGGTGGCAACGGATGTGGCTGCAAGAGGGCTTGACATCACCAATCTGCCCCATGTGGTGAATTATGACATACCCCAGATTCCGGAAGATTATATCCACCGCATCGGACGGACGGGGCGTGCCGGTGTCAGCGGTATTGCCCTTTCCCTGGTCAGTCCCGAAGAAAGAGGGTATTTAAAGGCCATTGAAGGATTGCTCAAGGAAAAGATTCCCCAGGAAGAAGTCAGCGGTTTTACCATTGGGGGGGCGGTGCCGGATTTTGTCCTGTTACGTCCCAACAATCCTTCCAGTGAGCAAAAGGCAGACAAGGAAATTCTGGAAATTGTCCATCAACGCAAACTTTCAAAAGAGCGTGGGAAAGCCCCGGAAGCCAAAAAGACTTATGGGAAAAAACCAGATACCAGAAAGCCCGGTGGTAGGAAGTCAGACCCCAGGAAGTCAGACCCCAGAAAGTCAGACCCCAGAAAGTCAGATCCCAGGAAGTCAGATCCCAGAAAGTCGGATTCCAGAAAGTCGGATTCCAGAAAGACGGACACCAGAAAGACGGACACCAGAAAGCCCGGTGGGAAAATTAAATCCAGGGATTCCTGGAAAGACGAGAAAAGTGGGAAAAAACCGTCCCGGCCAGGGGCTCGTTCACCGCAATCACCCAAAAAAGGTAGACCCGGAAGGGGAAAAGCTTAGGGGCAGATGATCGCAAGAATTCAAACAATTGAAGAGATTGTGCCGATTTTTACACAGTATTTGGGGTATGTGGGCAAGTTTTATGAAATTTATGATTTTAATGCCTGGTGTGGGGCGGCACTGAAAAATTTAAAACGCGATTTTCTGTCAGCCGATCAGCAAATATATGGTTTAACTAAATCAGGTGATATCATTGGTTTTGCCCAGGTCAATAAGCACCTGCGGTTCAATAAAGACGGGGTTGCCATTGCAGAATTTTATATTGGAAAAGACCATGCAAGACGCGGGTGGGGCCGAAAATTGGCTGAACATGTATTTGCCCAATATTTAGGCAACTGGGAAGTTGCCGTCTCCGCCAATAATAGGGGGGGGCTTTTGTTTTGGCAACAGGTGATTTGTGCTTACACTTCTGGTAAATATATGGAAAAAAAGCATGTTGTTTTTAAGGGAAATGGATTTTTATTCAACAATAAGGAAATGTTAAGATGACCAATAATGATATTCTGCGGCGTATTCGCTATGTTTTTGATCTCAGCGATTCGAAAATGATGGCGGTGTTTGGCCTGGCAGATCTTTCGGTAACACGCAGTGAAATAAGCGATTGGCTCAAAAAAGAGGATGATCCGGCATTTCAGGAATGTCAGGATATCCAGTTGGCTATTTTTTTAAACGGGTTGATCAATGATAAACGGGGTAAAAAAGAAGGACCCCAGCCGGATCCGGAACACCACCTGACAAATAATATCATTTTCAGAAAATTAAGAATTGCATTGGATTTTAAAGCTGAGGATATTATTGAGATCATGGGACTTACCGATGTGAGTATCAGCAAGCATGAACTGAGTGCATTTTTCAGGAAGCCCGAGAACAGACATTATCGGGCCTGTAAAGATCAGGTTCTGCGCAACTTTTTAAAAGGGCTGCAGCTTAAATATCGGCCGGAAACTAATGAAAACCTATCGGAATTGGAGTAAATCATGAAAGTTTATTGGACAAGTGTTGAGTTTGATATCATCGACCCTTCTGAGTATGAAGATTGTGTGGGCGGGTTTGTTTATCTGTTTTTAAAGGCCCGGGATGTAAGGGAGGCGATTCCTAAAATTGAGGCTACCATTGAGCAGGAGGGTCTTCGGATGGATTCCATTGAATTTGTGACAGAGTATGATGGAATGTCCTGGGATTCAGAAGAGGAACAGGTTTTATATGATTCCCTGGCCAAGGAAGCACAGGCGTGTGACGAAGTTGTATGGGATGAAATTTTTGCCTATGAATCAAAAGATGATTCAGGAGACGAATCCTAGGACACTCATTGGGTCCTATTCTTGGGGACTTTGGGGACCTTGGTAAAATAGATACCCAATCGTTTTAGGGGGATTGGATGAAAAAGATATTGATTACCGGTGGATCAGGTTTTGTTGGAAAATACCTTGCCAGCCGGTTCCTGTCGGAAAAACTTCAGGTAACCGGTATCGGCACTTCGTTGCACCATCCCTTTGAACCATTAGGGGGTAAGGATTCGGTCCCGGGAGCTGAAAATTTTAAGTGGATCAGTGCCGACACCACAAAAGAAGGTGCCTGGCAGGAGGATGTATCAACAGCCGACCTGGTGATTAACCTGGCCGGTAGAAATATTTTTAAACCCTGGACGAAAAAATACAAACAGGCCATCCATGACTCCAGAATTTTGACGACAAAGCATCTGGTGGATGCCATGGAAACAGGGAAAAAACCTGCCACGCTGTTGAGTGCGTCTGCCGTGGGGTATTATGGCGATCAGGGTGAGACACTCTTGTCCGAGACAGATCCTTCGGGGTCTGATTTTCTGGCAAATGTGTGCAGGGATTGGGAAGACCAGGCCCTAGAAGCCAGGAACAAAGAGGTCCGGGTATGTATCATGCGGTTTGGTGTGGTGCTGGGGGCTGGCGGGGCGCTTTCCATAATGACCCCGGCCTTTAAATGGTTTGCAGGAGGGCACCTGGGTTCGGGAGCCCAATGGTTTTCCTGGATTCATATTCATGATCTTTACCGGGCGGTTCAATCTCTTATGGAGGGGGCTGATTTTGAGGGTGTTTTTAATTTTACCGGGCCAACATTGGTGCGGCAAAAGCAGTTTGCAACCGCATTGGGAAAGGCTTTGAAGCGGCCTGCCATCCTGCCGGCGCCTGCCTTTATGGTCAAACTTATGATGGGGGATCTGGGATCTTCCCTGCTCCAGAGTCAAAAGGCCCTTCCCCAAAGACTTATTGAACTGGGATTTGAGTTTGAATATGGAGAGATTGAAAAAGCCCTGGCCAATATTTTTAATAAACTATAAAAATCTGGGCCACTAGGCTTTAAATTTTAAAAAATTTGGTATACAATTTGCTACTTTAATGTATATATCCATAGTGATAATGATTAATTAACCCTATCAGGAGGAAAACAGATATGAATTTCGGATCAGTTGATGAAATACTCGCCTTTGCAACAGACAGAGAAAAAGAGGCGGTTGAATTTTATGTGTCTCTTGCAAAGCAGGCAACCCGCGCTTCTCTCAAGGAAACCTTTGAAAGATTTGCAAAGGAAGAAGAAAAACATGTAAGCCTTCTGTCTGATATTTCCGGCAACAAAGAAAAAATTGATGCCTATGAATTCAAGAAAATTACGGATCTTAAAATTTCCGATTACATGGTGGAAAAAGAGTATGAAGAAGGCATGCCCATGCCTGAGATTTTAAAGCTTGCCATGAAGCGAGAGGAAGTTGCTGTTAAGCTTTATACGGATCTTGCCGGACAAACTGATAATGCAGATGCCAAAAAGGTTTTCCTCATCCTTGTCCAGGAAGAAGCCAAGCATAAACTGGGTCTTGAAACCATGTATGATGATTATCTGGCTGATCAGGATAACTAGTTTTTGGCAATGGGTTCTGATATTTAAATTTTCTTTTAATTTTCGTATCGGATATCCAAAATAATGCAGGGGAATTGACGCGCCTGTCAATTTCCCTGTGCGCTTTAATCCTATAGGCTTTAATAAGGGGTTGGCGTAAGCCTCCTTTTGTTAAGGTTGTGGGAGAAAAAAAGTGTGTATACAAAAGGGAAAACAATGGATCTTAAACATCTTTTCCGACCGTCCTCCATGGCGGTGATCGGTGTTTCCACCACCCATGACAGCCATCCGGCCAATGTGATTTATACGAAAAATCATTTAAGGTATCCTGTTAAAACCTATGCCGTGAACCCTAAAGGGGGACAGCTTAACCGGGAACCTCTGTATCAGACACTTTCAGATATTGAAGGTGATGTGGACATGGCGGTCATTGCAGTCCGGGCCCAATTTGTTCCGGAAGTGGTGGAACAATGCATTCAAAAAGGGGTCAAAGGTGCCGTGATTATTTCCGGCGGTTTTTCAGAGTCCGGCAATCATGCCCTGCAACAACAGGTAATCGACATTGCAAAAAAAGCAAATTTCCCGTTTGTGGGGCCCAATTGTCTGGGAATCTATGCCCCGGACAGGGTGGATACCTTTTTTCTGCCAGGAGAACGGATCGTTCGGCCTAAAAAAGGAAACATCGGGTTTGTTTCCCAGAGCGGGGGAGTCCTGGTGGATCAGATGGTAAAATTCGCCGGTCAGGGCATTGGCATTTCCCTGGGGGTGAGTATCGGCAACAAGGCTGTAATCCGGGAGATCGATATGATTGACTGGTTTGAAAATGACCTTGAAACCCGGGTGATTGTCTTCTACATCGAAGGATTTGATCGCCGGGAGGGTCGGGAATTTATCCGTCGGGCCCAGCGGTGTTCCAAGCCCATTGTGGTATTAAAGGCTGGTAAAAGTCCCAAGGGAATGGCGGCGGTGTCCAGCCATACCGCTTCCCTGGCAGGCGATTACCGGGTCTTTTCAGAAATTATGAAACAATATTGTGTGGCCGAGGCAGGCAATGAATATGAGCTGACCTCTTTTTGTGAGGCCCTGAGCTGCTATCCCAAGGGAATTAATGGGAATGTGGGGATTGTTTCCCTGAGCGGTGGCCATGGGGTTTTGGCCGCCGATGCCTGCTATTCCCATGGAATTAACCTTCCCGGAATAAGTGCCCAAACCGTGGGAAACATCCGTGAACAACTTACCCCGGAGATTAGGGACATCGCCTCCCTGACAAATCCCCTTGATTTGACCGGCTCCTGTGGGGACAGTGATATCGAGGCCTCGGTGCGTCACCTGGCCCGGGATGAAAATATTGAGTGTATCCTGACCCTGCTGTTGCCCTATTCCCCGGGTATTTCCGCTGATATCGGGGCCAAACTTTCCCAGGTGGCCCGGAACGAGGGAAAGCCCATGATTGCCTATGTTCCCAATGAAGACAAGTACAAGATCATCATCGAAGGATTTGAACTGAACAACATTCCCGTGGCTTCTTCCGTTGAAGGGGCCGTGCTCATGGCAAAGGCTTTAAAGAGGTGTAGACCATGTTGAGTAAAATAGACAAGCAAATTATTGAAACCTCCCAGGGACGGGGCTGGGTAATGGAACCCGAGGCCAAACAGATCATGGCAGGGCAGGGGTTTGATATCCCGAATTTTGTCCTGACCGATTCTGTTGGGGTGGCCCAGGCGTTTTTGGAAAAATCCCCGGGGCCCGTGGTGATCAAGGCCGTTTCGGAAAAGATTCTTCATAAAACCGAAGTTGATGCCGTGGTCACGGGTATCTATGATGAAAAAATCCTTGAACAGGAAATGAACCGGCTTAAAAATCTTGATGGATGTGAACAGATCCTGGTGGAGGAAATGGTTCAAGGCCTTGAGATCATCATCGGTGCCAAAAATG
>JAFLJU010000152.1 GCA_022712835.1 Desulfobacteraceae bacterium | reverse complement strand
ATATGTTTAACATCCAGAATTTGAACCAGCTCTTGTTTTTCTTCGCGCTTGGCAAGAGCTGAAATATATTCATTTTCTCCGGTGGCAATCAATGGGGGCAGATCTTCAATGTCTGCTGTAAATATTTTTTCTATGGTCTCTGGATCTCGGTTGACCGCTATTTTATGGTTGAAGATAGAAATAGTTGATAGGCGATCATCAGTTTAATGTCGCCATAGGCGTATTCCTGGCCCAGTGCTTTTTTGATCTGGCTTAGGGAATTATGGGCGGTCATGGGCAATTTTTCGCCAATGGCCTGTTGCTGTTCAGAAGAAAGCAATTTGTTAATATCCAATTGGCCGGTTTGGACGAAAAAAGACAAATGGCCTTGGATGGTGGATTCCACAAATCCCCTTTCTTGTGCAATATCGGGAATGGACATGCCTTTGTTGAACAGGTCAAAACTGATCTGCCTTGTGTCTCCGGGGGCAGAGTCTGATTTGTTGTCCGCAGTTTTGTCTGGCGAAATTTTGCCTGATTTGTTTTCATCAATGGCCCGGGGGGGTGGCAGTATCACGGTTTTGATTCCATGCTTTTTCCGGTGGGTCAGAACCATCTCAAGGATCTCGTTGCCGTATTTTTCCAGGGTTTTTTTGCCAAACCCTTTGATCTTTGCAAGGTCGGTGGGGTTGTCTGGCAGGCAGACCACAATCTGGATCAATACCCGCTGATGCAGCACCTGAAAATGGGCAACATTTCCTTGTTTGGCCTTGCGGGTCCGCCACTCTTTGAGTTGTGCGAATAGTTCCGGATGTTCAATATCTGATTCAGTATACCCCGGTGCCTGGGATTTTGTTACTTTCTCCGGAATAAATTTTACCTCCGCCCGGGAGATGCTCCCTAGGTAATCGGTGGGAGAAAAACCTTGTTTACAACTATTGATGCCGCCCCGTTTAATGGCAATTTCCCGTTTAAGATTTGTAAGACTTAGGGTCAGTTTTTTGGCCAATTCCTTGTTGTCGGTTTCCAGGCGTAAGTGTTGTACCAGTTCATCAAAATGGATGGCAAATTGAGCCTGAAACCAGGTGGACGCTTTGTTGACCCGCTCCATAATAATGGGGTCTGACCCGGGCAGGTGATCTGGGCCAAAAAGAGATTGCAATTGCAATTGAAATTTCTCACCAACCCGTATAATATTTTTTTCCACCCTTTGTTTTAAAAGATTCATATCGGCAACCCCCGATGTATGAATCAAGTTGGCATTGCCCATCATAAGGCGAACCAGGTAATTGAGCCGATTTTCCAGAGATTTGAAATCAAAACACTCCAGCAGCAGTCGTTGTTGGTAGTCTCTTTGGGCTGTGGTGAGCAGGGTTTCTGACGGTTGGTTTTGCCGGGTGCTTTCGTCAAAGCTCAGGACGGCTTCATCGGTTTCAATGCCCTGGGACGGAATGGGGCCGCTGAACACGATCCCCTCCAGGGTTTTACAGCGGCTTAACGCCACATATACCTGACCATGGGCAAAGGCTGCGCCTGCGTCGATGATGGCCTTTTCAAAGGTGAGGCCCTGGCTCTTATGGATGGTAATAGCCCAGGCAAGTTTCAGGGGGTATTGTTTGAATTTGCCAATGCTCTCTTGTTGGACTTCCTGATTTTCTGGGTTCAAACTGTATTTAATGTTTTCCCATTCCACCTGTTCCACCAGGATTTCCTGGGAATCACCCGGGCAGATGACGCGAATACTCTGGCTGGAAATGGTTTTTATCCGTCCAATTTTGCCGTTGTAATATTGTTTTTGGCCAGAAACATCATTGCGAAGGAACATTACCTGGGCGCCTTCCTTAAGCAAAAGGGTGCCAGGGGTGGGATAGAGGTGCTCTGGAAAATCGCCGGAAATGCCTGCTGGAAAAGAATACTTTTTTGCTGTCAGGGCTTTGAGGCGGGTCAGGTTCAGGGCATCTGCATTTTTGTTGTGGGTGGTCAGGGTAATGAATCCCTGGTCATCCCGGGGGATGAAATCCTGTATATACCGCTGGTTCAGCTCTGTAACGGAAGGTTCATCCAGTCGGTTATCCCGTACTTGGTTCAGTAATTTGATGAAATTTTCATCGGACTGGCGATAAATATGGGTGAGTTCGATGGTATGAAATTGGGTGAGTTCCAACGCATGACTGGAAAAAAAATAAACCGACTCATAATGTTGCTGCAGCAATTGCCATTCATCGGGTTTTGCTACAGGGGAGAGCTGGTGCAGGTCACCGATCATTAGTAGTTGAACCCCGCCAAAGGGCTGATCGTTGCGTCGGTGGCGTCGCAGCACCGCATCAACGGCGTCCAGCAGATCCGCCCTAACCATACTGATTTCATCAATAACCAACAAATCAAGGCTCTTGATGATCCCTATTTTTTCTTTGCTGAACCGGAACAACCGTTTTCGGCTGCCTTCAGATGTTTCGCTGCCGGGAATGAAGGGGCCAAAGGGGAGTTGAAAAAATGAATGGAGGGTGACACCGCCGGCATTGATGGCAGCCACCCCGGTGGGGGCAGTGACAATCATTCGTTTTGCCGTGTTTTTTTTCAGGGTGTGTAAAAAAGTGGTTTTACCGGTGCCAGCTTTCCCTGTCAGAAAAATATTGCAGCCGGTGTCTTGGACGAAACTGCCTGCCATTTGCAGTTCATGATTTTGGTATATTTCCGAGGGCATCTTGTTTTTTTCCTGTTCCTGGGGACGTTATATTTATCCATATAATGATTCATATAAATGTCAAAAAACAGACAAAAAATCAATAGAGCAAAGAGGTTTCGGCAATTTTATTATACCGGAAAACCCCAGGGGAAAAGGATACAAAAATTTTAAAATCCATGAAATGTTCAGCAGATGAGTCCTTCCTGTGACCATGATCCATGGGGCAGCGTATACCCATGCGGTTTTGCCCATTGACCACCGGCTTGTACTGGGTGGTCAACGGGCAAAATTGTTCTAGGCATGCTTTGAAATGGACATCTGCTGGGATCGTACCCAGGTGTTTTTCAGTAATTTGAAAATATCTGTTGGCATATCGGCGGGTAGGTCCACAAAGGAAAAATCCTGGTTGATATCAACGCTTTTGATGTGCTTGCTGTCAAGGCCAGCTTCATTTGAAATGGCTCCGACAATATCCCCTGCCCGGAC
>JAFLJU010000283.1 GCA_022712835.1 Desulfobacteraceae bacterium | reverse complement strand
CTGTTATTTTTTGCCGAGATAACACCCAATGAAAAGGAGATACCCAGTGCTAAAATCCAGAGAAAAATAACCATACCCAGCCGTTTATTCATTTATTATCCTTAATGTGATGGTAAGAACAGAGTATTACAAAAGTTTTCATGGTTTGTCAAAATTAGTCACCCGGTTTCAACAAATTTTGGGTTTACCTTCCCTTGGGTTTTCTGTATCCTTCTTTTTTTGTGTTCTTGGGCGGGTTCTACCGGGCTGGCTGCCAAGTACAATGGCATTGATATTTTAATGGAGTCTTCGGGTGAAAAGCGCAGACATGACCGTTCGGGCCACGGTGTTTACCGTTTTTTTATGCCTTCTTTTCGGGGGTAACGGGGTGGCCATGAAATTGGGCTTTACCGGACTGGGGCCGTTTACCTCGGCGGGTATTCGCTTTAGTATCGCAACCATAGCCCTTCTTTTGTGGGCCTGGTACAAAAAAATCCCCCTGGCCCTGGACCGGGGCCAACGGATGCCAATCCTGATTCAATCCTGCCTGTTTACCTGTCAGCTCTCTTTATTTCATCTGGGGTTTTCCAACACAACAGCATCCCACGGCGCCCTGATCACCAATGTGCTTCCTTTTGTGGTATTGATTCTGGCCCATTTTTTTATTCCCGGGGACAAAATTACCCTAAAGAAAAGTGCGGGGATTTGCCTGGGATTTATCGGGGTGCTGCTGCTTTTCTTTGATGAACCGAGCCTGAATTCAGATTTACAAAAAGGGGATATTTTAATTCTTTGTGCCGTTCTTTGCTGGGGAACCTCTGCGGTTTTTATCAAACGAATTATCCATGGATTCCATGTGGTTCAGATTGTGCTCTACCCCATGATATTCGGCATTCCCTTTCTTTTTTTGGGAGGAGTGCTATGGGATGATCCCATGGTTTTGTCTGTCACACCGACGGTTGTTAAGGCCTTGTTGTTTCAATCTCTTGTTTCCACCGCCTTTGGATTTGTCGCCTGGAACACCCTGCTCCAAAGATTCGGGGCCACAGCCCTGCATTCCTTTATCTTTATTATTCCCCTTTCCGGGGTTTTTCTGGGGGTGACGATATTAAAAGAACCGGTGACCCCTCATCTGTTGGCAGCCATCGGGTTTGTTGTGGCAGGGATTCTGGTGGTCAATATCAGAAAGAGAAAAAAAGTTTTGCTTTTTCCCATTCAATAAGGGGAAAACTAACCGTATTAAACCAAGGGGTCCAGGAGTCGGGGTCGTATTCTGATGCACTGGAATTTGTTTTCTTCCTGGAAAAGGCGCAGGCCCTCGAACAGACCTTCAACCGTTTTGATGGGGGCCTTTGGATCTCCCAGCAGGAGGGAATCCTCCGAACTTCCCGGAACTAAAAAGGTGGCGGCCGACGGATCCAATGGGTGGATAAACACAGAGATTAATTTCTTTTCCACTATATAAGGAACCACGATACCCGGGGGGAGAAACAATTTGTCTGGCAGGGGGTGGTCTTTTGTGGCAATGTTTTCTAACCCCCATTTTTCCAGGGTTCTTTCCTGACCATGTTTGTTCCAGCCCAGGTGCATCTGTTTGACAAACTGGTTGGTCAGGTTTTGGTGGAACAAAAAGACCTGGGGATCTTCATTGTTTTTACCCCATAAGTGGTGGTGGGATCGGGTTACAAAGGCCCTGGCCTTTTGTTCCCATAAATCAGGGTCTTTCTGATCATCAACCATGTGATTTTTTCTCCATAAAATAGCTTAAATCCGTTTGGGAAAATTGTCGGGCCCTTTCCATGATTTTCTGAGAGTATCTGCCAAGCGTACACAATTCGTCTGTTTTTTCTAAATACGTTTTTGGGTCCATGACGCCAGAATACCAAAAAATTTTGGGAATCAGAAGACTATTTATAAAGGGAATCTGCTGTGCCTGGCAAAACCTTGCTGCTTGGCCGTCATCCACCAGGATAAAATCTTTTGTTTTGGGATCTTGGGAATTAGCCCCGGGCAATCCAAAGCGGGTCAGATTACAAAAAATTTGAATGGTTTCTTTCTCTCCCTTGTCCATGGAGGTAAAATTTTTTAATGCAAACAAAGGGTGGTCAAAGGTTAAGGGTTCCTGGAGGAGAATCCGGGCGGATCTGTTGTGATTTTTTTTTCCAAGGCAGTTGAAAGAATACTTGAAATAGGACTTGAAATAGGACTTGAAATAAGCGGCCCCTGGATATCCTTTTTGGGTGATTTCCATGACAACAGAGGGTGCCATGACCACTTGAAAGAGGTTGAATAGACCTGCAAACAGGTTGGCCTTGTACAAAAGAATAGCGGAAGAGGCATCAACAAACACTTTTTGCCGATCTTTTGAGCGGGGGGCAGGGGGTGTCATAAAATATATCCCTTGAATAGAAAGAAACCATAAAGTCCCATGAGAATAACCCCGGCCCATCTATGCAGTTTGCCGAAAAGAGCGGTTACTAAAAACAGACCAACCCCAGCTCCCATGATACAATAGATGGCTGTTTCAAAGGAAGAGGGAAGGTGGATGGGGGAGAACAGAGCAAAAATACCGATGCACAAAGGAATACAAATATGGCAATCTCCTATCTGGGAGGAATAGGCAATGTCCGCCCGGTGAACCGCGGCATAGTAGATCGCCAGAAATCCATTGGGAAGGACCATGAAAAGCCCACTCAAAATCCCGAGGTTTTCCTTGGCAAACACGCCTTTTCCATTGAGATTGATCCATTCCAGCAACCCGTTGATACTTGCAAAAATGCCCCAGGCACAAATGCCGATGATCACAAGGTCCAATAGGATTCGTTTTTTGATTTTCCTGTCCTTCCGGGCATTGGTCTTGAGAACTTCGAAAATATGAAATATTTGCCAGAAAAGAAAAAGCCCCACCAGTATCCAGCCGTCACTTGCCTGTATGACCCCGTCCCTGCCCAAAATCCACAGGGCGCCCGTAAAAAAAATCAAGGCCAGAAGGCTCAGGAGCAGGGAAAGATAATTTATTTTAGTTTCATGGGCATTGGTTTTCTGAGGCTTTTCCCGGGTTTCTGGAAAAAGATTCATTCCCCAGAAAAGAGCGGGAAGGGCCAATATCAGGGTGAGGTTGGTGACATTATTCACCAGGCAGTTTTCAAGGACCAGGTGGCCATTGTTTCCGGATTTGGCCATGAGATAGGCAAAACACAGATTGGGGAAGCCGCTGAAATAAGGCATGACAAGGGTTCCCACAATGGTGCCTTCAAATCCGTTTTTTTCCACGGCATTCAACCGGGTGATCATTAAAAAACAGGCCGATAGAAAACAGGCTGTCAACTGCCAGGGGTCCGGGGTCAGCAGTACCTTTATATAGGGGGTAAAAAATTGTGGGATTGCAATCCCTTCTGTATACGGGGCAACCAAAGTCAAAACCCTTTGATAAAAAGCATGATAAAAAACAAAAATCAAATCAAACATAGCATCCATAGGCAAGATACATAAAAGAAAATCAGCCCCACTGCAACCCCCTTTTTGGGGTGGGTCTTTGACCGCCTATTAAAAAGGATACCGACCCGGGTTTACCAAAATT
>JAFLJU010000055.1 GCA_022712835.1 Desulfobacteraceae bacterium | reverse complement strand
GTTCGCAATACCCTTTTTTGTGTTCAAAAAGGAAGTCGTCAATGGGGTGACCCTGGACTTTGGGGGGATTCAGGGTATAGACAAATTGATTTTCCTTAAAATAGTCCAGCAAGGCCTGGGCTTTTTGGGACGGGGTGGTGGCGAGCTCTGCCATTGTCTCGGCCAGTTCCCTGGCCCTTGGATTTTTGTTCTTCGCCGACAAGATAATGGTATTGGCCAAATTACCGGATAAATCATCGGGCAAATCATCGGAAAAGGCGCTCCCGGTTGTGGGAAGAGAATCGCCCGGGTCAATGCCGATCAATGCTTCATCCCTGACAAGTGAGGTGGCGGCATAGCGAATTTTCTGTTTTACCGGCCGCCGGGATTTGAGAATATGTCCAGGGGTAAGCGGCGCCCAGGAAGGGCCTTTAACCGGCCTGTCCAATGCCATCAACCAGGGATTGTTATGGGGCTCCAAAAGAATGGTATAGGAATATTTTTCCCCGGGAAGGGGCAGAGGAGAAGGCGGGTTCAATTGCCCAATTTCCTGGACCGTCCAGGTTTTTCCATCAAAGGCCTGGAACACGATTCCCCGCCAGTAAAGCGCTTGGGCCAAGGGGATGGGGCCATCAAATTCCACCCGAAAGGCAGGCGTCTGGTCCTGACCCAGCCTGGAAACACTTCCCGGGCTCATCCGGTCGGAGAAACCGGTTCTGCCCAGGGTTTTGTCCTCAATCCCGAAAAGACTGCCGGGCAGCCTGGGAAAAAGCAGAAACAGCAGGACCATCAAGGGAATGGCCTGGGCCAGAATTCGGCTGGACAGGTTCAGGCTGTCCCGAAATCCAGCCCCAAGATCATTGATCCGGACAAGGGCCACGGTGGTGACAAATACGCTGAAAAACATATAAAGCACAATAAACATGGATTCCGACCGAAACAGGCTGGTGATAATTATAAAATAGGTTAACAGGAGGGCAATCATCTGGTGGCGATGGGTGGCCATTTCAAAGGGCTTTATAGCTGCCATCAGTACCAGAAGCCCTACAAATGCATCCGCCCCAAGACCTAAACTATAGGTCAGCAGTAGTCCGGCAATCCCGATAAAGGCAAGTAGGTATCGGATATAGGTGTTGGGCAGGGGCCATCCTCTCTTTGACCCCACCAGCATATAGCCCCACATAACAAAACACCAGGCATTGATCCACAGGGGCAATCCCTTCGTATGGGGGGCAATGGCCACCACAAGAGCAAAAATAATGGGAACCACATGGCCGGATTCTTTTTTCATCCGCCCCCCATCTGGGAATCAAACACAGCCAAGGCCTTTAAACAATGGTGTTGATGGGAGTTACCCCGGGCAGGATTTCTGACAAAACCAGGTAACCTTAATCCGTATTCCATCTGCTGCCGGTGGGCGAAAAGGATCATGTCACAAAGCCGGGAAAGCGAGTATTCCATCCCCCTGCCGGACAGGGCATCAAAATCCAGCATGACACAGGGACTGTCTTCTGCTGTAAAATCCTTGATAAACAGTCCCTTGCCCCGGGACAACGCTTTCCAGGAGATCCGGTTGATACTATGCCCGGGTTGATATTGTGTTAACCCCTGGAAATCATCGGGTCCCCCCCGGGCGGTTTCCTCTTCCCCGTCGGGGCGATATCCCCCCCCGACTGTTTTAAACGGACCCGGGATTGGCCGGGGGTAAACAAGGCAGCTGGCCCCCACCGATAGACGCGCACAAAAGGTAAACAATCCAAAGGGGTAAACACTTTTAACCGTCAGCAAGTTAGGCTGCAAATATCCCCGAGCCAGGGCAGGCAGCCTCATTTGAAGAATTGTCTCCCGATCAATGGATACAAAGATCGGGGGAGTACCCAGGGCAAATGTCACGGACCGGCAGCAGGTTTCGCACGGCCTGACCCGGACAGGGAAAATGGCAGTCTGACCGGTAAATACCGGCACAGGGGATAAAAAATCTATCTGGATCCCCACAAGATTTTTAAAGGAATGAAAAATGGAAATCAGGGCCATGCCGCCCAGAAGAAAAACAAGGATAAACCCGGCATTGTTGTTGTAATTAATGGACCCCAGTAGCATGGCAATAAGGATGCCCAGAAACAAAAATCCGTGCTGGGTGGGACGAACAGAAAACTGCTTCCGGTTCAATTTCATATCTTACCCTTTTTCCATCAACAGGGGCCGGGAAGAACCCCGGCAATTAAATGGGAACCGGCACCCTGGAAAACATCTCCATGAGCCTGTCCCTGGGAATTCCCATGAGATCCTGGGAAGAACGGAGACGATGGCCGGCCACCCAGGGCAATATGTGTTGCAGGTCTTCGGGAAGGGTGTGATCTCTGCCGTGGAGAAATGCCCAGGACTTTGCCGCCCGGGACAGGGACAGACCTGCCCGGGGGGAGAGCCCGATCTGGAAATCAGGGGAGGTCCGGGTGAACCCCAGCAAATCCTGGAGATACTCTAAAAAGGTATCTGAGCTATGGACACGGTTTATCTGCTCCTGGACCCGGACAACATCCGATTGGCTCATGCAGCAGGTAATTTTTGCCAGAGCCGGGTCTGCCCCTTCTCCCTTAAGAATTTTTTTCTCGGCTTCCCGGTCCGGATACCCCAGCTCAATGCGCATGAGAAATCGATCCATCTGGGATTCGGGCAGCAGAAAGGTACCGGCCTGTTCCAGGGGGTTCTGGGTGGCAATGACAAAAAAAGGGGTTTCAAGGGGGCGGGTTTCTCCCTCAAAGGTCACCTGCTCCTCTTCCATGGCCTCCAGCAAAGCGCTCTGGCTCTTGGGGGTGGCCCGGTTAATCTCATCTGCCAGAAATACCTGGGTGAAAATGGGCCCGGCATGAAAGGTAAAGCTGCCCGTGTTTTGATCAAAGACAGACATGCCAAGGATATCTCCTGGTAAGAGATCTGCCGTGAACTGCATCCGTTGAAATTTTAACCCCATACATTTGGCCAACACCTTTGCCAGGGTGGTTTTTCCAATGCCGGGCAAATCTTCAATCAACAAATGTCCCTGGGCAAAAAAGCAGGTCAGGGCCAGACGGATCTGGTCTTTTTTCCCCAGAATCACACTGGAAATTAAGGTCACAATCTCTTCAAACTCTTGTGTCATCTTTTCTTGGGCCATAATTGGGGATCGATTCCTATTTTAATTTCCCGGTTTTCCAATTTCGGATCAGGGTCAAAAATGTTCTGACACAGATACCCGAAGGGCCTTTGGGGATATAGGTTTTTTCGGTAAAATCCCAGGCCGTTCCAGCAATATCCAGATGGGCCCAGGGAGTTTCCCCCACAAAATTGGACAGATAGGCAGCGGCTGTGATACTCCCCCCGGCTTTTCCCCCGATATTCTTGATATCGGCCACCTTGGATTCGATCTGTTTTTTATAATGCTTGTTTAAGGGTAGCCGCCACAGGGGTTCACCCGCCTGTTTACCAGCCTCTTCCAGACAAATGGCCAGGCTATCGTTGTTAGAAATCAAC
>JAFLJU010000247.1 GCA_022712835.1 Desulfobacteraceae bacterium | reverse complement strand
TCAAAAAAGGGGATGATCTTTTCCCGCCAAAAGAGTTTCAGCCCTTTGGCACCCAACCTAAAGGGGGTGTTGAAATCCAACCGATAGGGTTTGATGCCGTCCATGGGGCGCAACACCCCGTACAATCCGGAAAAAATTTGTAAATGGGCATTTGCAAATGCCAGTTGATCCGGGTTAAATTGACGGGGATTCATGGTTTTGAACGCCTCTCCCTGGAAAACAAACAGGGCCGGTTCCGGAACTGCCCGGGCAAAATTTTGGATGTGATCCAGGGTTTTCTGGGTGAGCCCGTCACTTACTTTAAAGAGTTGTTTTAACTTTTTAAAATCTAAGGGTTTCAATTGCCGGTTCAATATCCCCGACTCGTTTTCAAATCGGGGCTGGCTCATTTTAAGCGCCAGTTGGGCCGGGGTCTTGTCAAAGACCATGGTTTTGGTCGGGGATACCAGTATCTTCATGGGTGGCCGTTATTTTTTATGGCAATGCTTGCAATTGGTCGGTCCTGTTTTCTCTCCTGCTTTTTTCAATGTCCGGTGGCACTTGAGGCAGGTGGCCTTCATCACCTGTTTTTTCTTGAGGGCCTTTGATTTCTTAGCCGCTTCCAGAGCGCCTTCTTTTTGGGCAAAATCAACATGGCAGATCTGGCAGTCTTTGACCGTGGTTTGATGCAGGTGGTGGGGAAAAAGGACCGGGCCTGATTTGCCGCCGTAAAGGGAGATCTCTTTTCTGCCCTGGGTTTGGCCTGCAAAGGATAATGTCGGTCCAAGAAACAGTCCTGTAAGGATCAAACAAAGAAGGGAAAATTTCCAATTTTTTTGCATCATATTGTGTTCTCCTACATATATTGAGAATGGATAATGGGTTCTGGGTAAATTTTTTTTAAAAATACGGTGATCGGGTGATCGGTGTCAATGGTTATCTTTTATTTTCAGTAATTCTTAGGTAACCTGAGACGGATGGTACCACCGGGAAACAATTCATGTTTAATCGGGACTCGGGAAAATATAAATTTCCAAAATGGGACGCAGATTAACGCATATTTCCCCGATTGTACGGGTCTTGATGTTAAAACTTTGAAAAACCACAAATATGATTACATCAATGAGAGTAGGCTGCTATAGAGTCCTCTTTGACGACGACGAGCAGGTCCAAATCATAGCAATACAGGAGGTAAAGAAACGTGACAACCGAACTTACCAATAACGTCCAGATCATAGAGCAAAGTGGGAAACCGGCCTTTGCCGTGATTCCTTGGGATGAGTTCCAGGCCCTGGTATCGATTCAGGCCAATCAAAAAAGTCTTTTTGCTCAATATGGCTTCATTAATCGATTTTACAGAGCTATATTCATCCTCCCTCTGAAAAAAAGCGTTTCCCGCTGTATTTTTCTTGCCCTTGTTCCGATGCATCTGATAGGTTAATTTTTTTACAGTCTCTATCAAGATTTAATGTATCAGATGCCGGAGGGCTCTTTTGCCTTTTTTCAAAAAAACAAATTGCTTATCCTTAAGTTTTTTCCTGGTATGTACCACCATTCTCGGGTTATTGATTTCATCCTGCTGCCACAATAAAACCATCCCCCAGCTGAACTATCCCCTCCATTTGACCTATGCTCAATTCGCTGATGATCTGGATACGGGCGACATCATCCTGTTTCACGGGGATACACAATTTGATAAAGTGACGGATTCTATAGAGTGCAGCCCCTGGGCCCATGTGGGGATGATTATCAAGGATAAAAAACAGAACACCTATCTTTGGGAAGCAACCGTTAAATCCAATGCCAAAGATGTCATTGATCATAAAACGAAAAACGGTCCGCAACTGGTCCTTTTGAAAGACCGGCTGATTAATGATGTGACAATCAAGGACCATTCCGGATGGGCTTATAGGAAACTTGGGGTGTCGGATGAATTGAGAGCCGCTTTTGGAACGGCCTTAAAGCAAATCATTGAGATAGAACATCCAAAAGATCTTCCCAGTGCAGTCCGTGTTTTCCTTGACGCAGCCCTGGGCAGGTATTTACATATTAAAACCAGTGAGAAGAAAATTTTCTGTAGCGAATTGATAGTACTGACCTATATGCAGATGGGGCTGGTGTCGGAAGATGCCATTCCCAATGGCTACGACCCCAAGGATTTTTCTTCGGATTCCAATAAGCTGAAATTTTTGCAAAAAGATACCAGGCTTTTAAAGGAGCAGTATTTTAAACCCGTGATGAAGGAAGGCGTCTTATCTGTTCGCCTGGCTTCTGATTGATCATTATTTTAAGGAGACCGGGAGAGATGGTAAAACAGATCATACTGATTCTATTTGCCCTGGGCTGTATTCTTCCCGTCAATACAGAGGGCAGGGATTTTGAAAAAATAAGGTATTTGGATCAGGGGTGGGAATTATACTGGGGTAAACTTTTAGCCCCGTCTGATTTTCAGGATAAAGCTCTTCCTTTTGATTTAAAACTGGCCTTTCCCTTTTTTTGGAACGACCTTGAGATCGACGGCCGAAAATTGCCTCCCAATGGTTTTTTGACCCTGCGGAAAACAATTGTCCTGCCTGAATCCCTTATAGGAAAAAGATGTGGGCTTAGGGTTCCTGAGATGTTCAGTGCCTACAAGCTCTTTGTTAACGGCGATCCAATGGCGGCTAACGGCATTGTCAGTGATGATCCGGACCTGTACCAGCCCCATTGGCAACCCCGGACCATCTCCTTTACAGCCCGTGAACAAAAAATTGATTTTATACTTCAAATTGCCAACTTCTCCTATGCCCTGGGAGGTGGATGGCGAAGAATCGAGTTTGGCCCTGCAGAAAAAATTTTTCACAAGACCCAAGTGGCCATCTTTTTGGATGTTTTTCTATTTGCCTCTGTTTTAACCATGGGGCTGTACCATGCCGGACTTTATGTTAAACGAAGAAAATCAAAATCTTCGCTCTTTTTTGCCCTGTTTTGTATGGTCGTTGCATTACGGGCAATGGTTTCCGGCGAGATCCTCATATATAATTTTTTTCATCCGTCCTGGGAGGTGCTGCTGAAGCTGAATTTTTTAACCGTCGCATTCATACCACCCCTGTTTATAAGTTTCCAGGACCATCTTTTTCCCGGGTATGCAGATAAGCGCATTGTAAAAGGGGCAGCCATCCTGGGCCTGGGGTTTGCCCTCTTTATCATCCTTTTTCCGGCCAGGATACACAGCCTGTTCCTTCATTTTTTCCATTGTGTGGGGCTTGCGGGATGTTCTTACATATTTTGGTTTATTTCAAAGGCGATCAAAGAGAATAAGGATGGCGCCTTAATCAGCCTGCTTGCCTTTCTGGCGCCTTTTCTGGCCGGTCTCAATGATATACTCACGGTCAACAATTATATCAATACCGAACAGGTACTTCCCTATGGCTTGATTGTTTATTTTATTGCCCAGTCTATTCTGATGGCCCGAAGATTCAGCCTTGCCCTGACCCGGGAGGAAGTGCTTTCAAAAGAGCTGGAAGAGTTGAATGCAAAACTTGAAGACAAAGTCGACGAGCGGACCCGGGAATTAAGAACAGCCATGTCAGAGATAAAACAGCTCAGCGGCATGCTCCCCATCTGTTCCCACTGCAAAAAGATACGGGATGACAAAGGTTATTGGAACCACGTTGAAGAGTATGTTTCCCAGCATTCTGAAGTTGTTTTTTCTCACGGCATATGTCCCAGCTGTATCCATAGTCTTTACCCTAACTCCAAGCTGAGTAAGAAATTAAAAAAGGAAAAATAAACATTCTGTCCTGTAAGGCCTGGTATGCCACAATATTCAATCCCGCTGGCATGAGGGTAAACTGGACAATAACCTGATTTTCGATTTTGTTGCAAGTC
>JAFLJU010000507.1 GCA_022712835.1 Desulfobacteraceae bacterium | reverse complement strand
ACTCCATTAGGACAAGGAGACAAACTCCATAAAGACAACATCTAAAATATTATAAACTCCATAACAACAAGACAATAAATGTCTACACTAGATAAACAGGTGTTTAACAAGTGGAGACACTTATGCAAATATATTTGTTTTAATAAGTTAAGGTAGTTTAGTATAAGTTAAAACAATTTATTGCCAATATACTAATTTAAAAGAAAAACGGCATTTTTGAAAAATGACGTTTTTCTTTTAATAAATTTAACAACTGAAAGGTAAATAATAATATTGAACTTGAAAGGAATCATGAGAAGTTTATTTTAAAAAAAAGTTAGTAAGTTCAGTAACTATGAGTGACAAAAGGAACTTAATTTTCATTAGTGACTGACCTTAATTTACGACAATATCACAAAATTACTTGTGATATTGTAATGAAAAAGATATAATATTGCTACAAGGAGTGATATCTATGAAATATATGGAAGTGTTTTCTAAGAAACGTGTTTTTGATTTTTCTTTTGTCGTTGATATTACAAAAAGCAGAAGTTTAGCTAGTGAGACAATTCAAAATTACCTAGATAAAGGATATATCAAACGTGTTAAGCAAAATATGTATGCAACAAAAAGTATTGAAAATGGTGGAGTAATCCCGACAAAATACGAAATAGCGTCTAACATAACTAAAAGCTCTTATATATCTTATAATAGTGCATTTGCTTTCTATGGTTATTACAATCAAGTATCAAATAAAATCATTATTAGTTCATTAGAGCAGTTTCGCGACTTTTCATTTGATTACAATTATTATCACTACAAATACACAAAAAGTTTGAAGTTTGTCGATGATATAAATGGAGTAAGAGTGAGTAGTATTGAAAAAACAATCGTTGATTGTATAGGGGATATAAAGTCATATGATGATTTAGAAGAACTAATGGAAGTTTTATCTATGCTGCCAATGATTAATAGTGAAAAAGTGCTTGAGTATTTAAAATATCTAAACAAAGCGATCCTGTATTCTAAAGTAGGATTTATTTTATCATTCTATGAGGATGGATATAATATTACTAAAAAAACATTATCTATTATGAAAGAAAATGGAATCAAAAAGACTCGTGATTTTACTAAAAAAAAACATCGATTAAACAAGTATTATAAAGAGTGGAAATTACACTGTTATGATATATCAAGATTGAACATGGAGGAAGTAGACGAAGACTTATAATTTAAGGGAATTAAATAAATTAGCGAATAAGGTAAAATTCAATTGAGATACATTGGAAAAAGTTTTAAGGTTGGCTGAATTATTGAAACTATTTAATAATCAAGAAGAACTGAGAAATAAGTATATATTAAAAGGTGGAACTGCAATTAACTTATGTTTATTTGATTTCCCAAGATTATCAGCAGATATTGATATGAACTTAAATTTGGTTTGTACGAAAGATGAGATGGTAGAGATCAGAGAGTTACATAAGAAGATTATAAGCGAACATGTATCATCTAATGGATATACAGTTCACACAAAGTCTAGATTTACTTTTTCATTAGATTCATATCTACTTCAATATACTAATGCTGTAGGAAGTAATGACTACATTAAACTTGAGTTAAATTATTCTAATCGTATTCAGGTGCTTAACCCTATTAATTATGAGATTAATTCTGGCATTATTGATAATGTAAATGTTCTTGGTATGGATAAAATAGAATTATATGGAAGTAAAATAGCTGCATTAATTGGTAGGACAACTGCAAGAGATGTATTTGATGTATCTAAAATGATTGCATCTAAAATAATAAATACTGATGAAATGGATATGTTGAGAAAGTGTAGCATCTTTTACTTGTTAACATCTAATGAATTTCAAGAACTTAATATTTTAGTAAATCAGTTTAAAATGAATATGGAAAATATGACATTTAATACTATTAGAAGAAATTTAGTTCCAATGTTAAATTTAGGTACTAGAATTGATCTAGATAAGTTGAAAACTCCAGTTGTTGATTTCATAGATAAATTATTTAATGACATTAATAATTCTGAACGAGAGTTTATTAAATTATATAATTCTGGTGATTATAAACCAAAGTTGTTGTTCGGAGAATCTGTTGCTGAAGCGATAAAGAATCATCCAATGGTATTATGGAAGATGATGAAATTTGAAAAATTATTAAAAAAAATTATATGACGAGTAATTGATTTTGCTTGTCATTTTCTTATATTATATTACTGATAATTGCACTGCTACTATTAGGGATTCATTATCCAATTCGTAATAGTAGCTAAAATGTCATTTTCTAGAAACATAGGACATACCAAATGTAGATACATGATTAGGTTGAAATGTTGTGGAAATAACCCAAATTGTTAATAAACAACAAAACTCTATTAAGACAAGGAGACAAACTGCATGAAGACAACCTATAAAATGTGATAAACTCCATAACAACAAGACAATAATGATAATCAGATATTTCTATGGTAATAAAACCCTGAAAAGAGAAACATATTACACTTTTATCTCGTATTTATCTATTTCAAAGGTTAATATTCGCTATACCTTTTTTTATAAGGAAATCAAGATTTTAAAAGGGACATAAATTTAATAAATATGGATATTAGTATTTGATTTTATCAAATAAAATTCTGAATACTATTTATTAAAAGAACATTTACTTGATTCAACATGTAGAAATCTAAATATCATAATTATTGATGAAAGTATTATCGAGAATAAGCTGAAGTCGAGCCTATACATAAATGATGCCGTGGTAATTGGAGACAAACGCAAATTTTTAAGCTGCCTTATCATCATCGATGAAGACAACGTGGTTAAATTTGCCCAGGACAACAAAATCCAATTTTCCACTTACAAAGATCTGACCGCCCACGAGCAAATTAAAGCGCTCATTGACCGTGAGATAAGGCGTGTCAACGAAACGCTTTCACGCGTGGAGCAGATCAAAAAATCCACTATCCTGCCCAAAAAACTTTATGAAGAGGACGGGGAGATGACTCCTACCATGAAGGTCAAGCGAAATGTTATCAACAAGGCATTTGGAGACCTCATCGAGGCCATGTACTTTGTTTCATAGTCTAAGAACTTTTTTATCAATTTTGCCCACTGTCGTCATTGGAAGTTCATCCATGAATTCTATCTCCTTTGGTACTTCATAGCGAGCAAGTTTTTCGGTTGCAAAATTTATAATCTCAGTTTTAACATCATCAATATTTTCATACTCATAACCGGCAGGCATAGATATAAATGCTTTTACAAGTTCCGAACCAGGCCTTTTTTTATTTGGAATTCCAATTGTTGCAATCATATCAATCGCCGGATGCTTCGTTAAAATATCTTCAACTTTTTTCGAAAAAACCTTAAACCCTCCAACGATTATCATATCCTTTGTTCTGTCAACAATTCTGAGATAGCCCTCTTCATCCTGAATTGCAACGTCACCGGTACGAAGATATCCTTCATCATCAATTGTATTTGCCGTTTCTTCTTGCTTTTTGTAATAACCAACCATTACCTGGGGGCCTTTAACACAAATTTCACCGGGAGAGCCTACTTGAACTTCTTCGCCGGTGCTTGTATCTTTAAGTTTGATATCTGTATTTATTAAGGGTAAACCGATAGAACCAAGCTTTTTCTTTTTCATTGAAGGATTCATTGCTGTTAAAGGAGAGGTTTCTGTCATTCCATATACCTCCATAAGAACACCTTTACCAACTATTTTCTCAAGTTCTTTCTGTGATTCTTCTGGAAATGGTGAGGCAGAACAGATGCATCGTTTTACATTGGAGTTGTCGATTTCTTTAAATTTGGGGTTTGCTATAAGCATCTGGAATAGTGATGGAACATTAACTATTGTATCAGGTTTATATTTATCCAGTTCTTTACATATATGATCCGTATCCCTGGGGTTTGGAATAAGAACCTGGGTCCATCCAAGATATATGCAGTTTGTATTGAAAAAGAGCCCTGCAATATGAAAGAACGGAAAACCTGACAAGGCCAATCCTTTACCCATTTCCCAGTTAAGCCATTCTTGTACTATTAAAAGGTCTGAAACAGCATTTCTATGGCTCAGCATTGCACCCTTTGGAAGTCCGGTGGTTCCACCTGTATATTGGATATATGCAATATCGTCCGGGGTGATCTTAACATCAGGCAAACCACTATTAAATTTTTCAGTTTTAATGACATCTTCTATTTTAAAAACAGTTTTTCCGGTAAGAGGAGTGATTTTCCCCTTGGGAATTTTTCCAAGGAGCTTGCCAAGAAAACTTTTAATTACTGGCAAGAATCCTCCAATACTTGATGCAACAATAACTTTAAGTTGAGGAAGTTTATCGGCGATATTAACCAAACGTGCTGCAAAAATTGCATCAAGAGTCACTAAAGCCTTTGCATCTGAATCTTTTAACTGATATTCCATTTCATCTTCTGATAAAAGGGGGGACACTCCTGAAACAACACAGCCAGCCTTTAATGTTCCAAGCCAGGCAATAACATATTCAGGAATATTAGGAAGGTTAATTCCAACAACATCACCTTTTTTTAAACCGGATTTTATTAACATATCGGCAAACCGGTTTGTGTAAAGATCGATTTCTTTAAAATAAATTTCGGTACCCATATATGCAAGGGCTATTTTATCAGGATAGTTTTCAAAGGCAGGTCTTACTGCATCGACATACGATGTCTCCCATACTTCAGGATTTAAATGAGTAACATTATCATCATAAGATTTCTCCCAGAATTTTTTTTCAAGCATGAATTAGTCTCCTTAATATAGTAGCGTGTCTAATTTAAAAAATATCAACATGTTTAAATATAAAAACAGTTTCTGCAAATAAGGATAGAAATTACTAATTGTAAAGATTGATTTCTTATAAAATAAACTATTATAAAAACAGATTCGTTGTCAAGTATATTTAGTTATTTTAATGATATATAGATTTGAATGATATTTTTAACCTGAAGGTCACAAGATAAAATTGAGTTGAGGGATTACAGGTGTCCTATACTCATTTTCAGTCTTATTCTAGTTTTACCGGTCTATTTTAACCATAATTATTTTGTGGCTGGATTTTCATAATTGGTGTACCATCGTGGCTGTCGTCAAAAAACAATGAGATAGGTTCTTTCATGTGGAATTCACAATTCCATTCGTCCATGGGGTCAGAGTGAAATGGCTCGGTCTGGATATGGCAGGCGGGAAAGGAGCGATTTGGTCTGTGGTGGAAATGAATATCTTGCCTGACTCAGAGGAAAAATATAATGTCGAAAAATCTTTATATCACAGCATTAGAACCCAAAAGCGGCATATCATTGGTTGCTTTGGGAGTCATGGAATTTCTTGTTCGAAACTTGGGGCGGGTTGCTGTTTTTCGACCGATAGTGAACATCAAACATGATGTGGATGGAAAGGATGATATTATTCATTTGATATCAACCTACTACAATCTTGATATCCCTTACCGTCAGATGTATGCATACACGTTTGAAGAAGCGAGGACACTCGTCGCTGACAAACAGTATGACAAGCTTCTCGAAGGCGTACTGGAAAGCTATAACGCTCTTGAAAACGATTATGATTTCGTTCTCTGTCTGGGGACAGATTTTCAGAGTGATTCGTCAGCGTTTGAATTTGAGCTCAATGTAGAAATTGCCAACAATCTTGGTTGTCCGGTTCTGATGATTGCCAATGCTCATGAGGGATCTATTGAGGGCGTGGTCAAGTCGTGTCGGTTTGCCATCGAGTCTTTCGAGGAAAAGGGGTCAAATATACTGTCGATCATTGTCAATAGAACCCCAGCTCCCCTGCAGCAGGAAATGTTACAGGCGCTGAGAGAAAAACTCCAACAGAAGATAGAACATATCTATTCAATTCCTTTCGAAGAGACACTTGATCGACCGACAATGGCAGAGATTGTTAAAGCGCTTGATGCAAAAATTATCTATGGCAAAGAGCAGCTCAACAGACCTGTGTCCCGTTTTGTTATTGCAGCAATGAATTTGAGAAATTTATTGCCAAGACTGGCAGATGATAATCTCATCATTACGTCGATTGACAGGATCGATATTATTCTCGGCATGCTCGCTGCGTATAGGTCGTCCAATATGCCCAATATCGGTGGCATCGTTCTCACAGGGTATTTGAAACCCGATAAGATTCTGCGAAATCTTCTTAAGGGGATGGACGATCTTGTGCCAATTATTAAAGTTGAGAGTGATACATTTACCACTGCCGTGCAAATAAAGGCTATTCATAACACAATCACCCCAAATTCAGTTCTTAAAATTGCATCTGGACTGGGTTTGTTTGAATCCCATGTTGGTACTTCAGAGTTAAGGAAGAAAATTGTCGGCTACAGCATGCTGGTCATGACTCCGAAAATGTTTGAATTCGGTCTTATAAAACGTGCCCGTGAACATAAGCAGACCATCGTGTTGCCCGAGGGAGAAGACGAGCGAATCTTGCGAGCAGCCGAAATACTCATGCACCGGGATGTGGTGGAGATCGTTCTGCTTGGCAACGTCCAGACTATTAAAAGCAAGATTGTGACACTTGGTCTGGCTCTAGGTGGTGTTGAAATTATTGATCCTGTGAAATCCGATTTCTTTGATGACTATGCTGAAACCTATTTTGAGTTAAGAAAGCATAAAGGAATTACGCCAGACAATGCTCGAGATGTGATGTCTGCGGTCAATTATTTTGGAACTATGATGGTATACAAAGGACACGCCGACGGCATGGTGTCTGGAGCAGCACACTCAACCCTGAACACGGTGAGGCCATCTCTGGAATTCGTAAAAACCAAACCCGGAAGTACCATCATGTCTTCGGTATTTTTTATGTGTCTTGACGACAGGGTCCTTGCCTATGGCGATTGTGCAGTTAATCCCAGACCTAGTGCGGAGCAACTCGCAGAAATAGCAATAGAATCATCAAGGACTGCAGTGCTGTTTGGTATAAATCCTTTTGTGGCAATGCTTTCATACTCTTCCGGTTCATCTGGCATAGGTGAGGAGGTTGATAAAGTTAAAAAAGCGACAGAGATTGCCCACCGACTGGCACCTGAGTTACTTCTTGAAGGGCCAATCCAGTATGACGCGGCTGTGGATCCTACGGTTGCAGCAACTAAAATGCCGGACAGTAAAGTAGCTGGCAGGGCGACAGTTTTTATATTTCCAGATCTTAATACAGGCAACAATACTTATAAAGCAGTTCAACGTTCTGCAGGGGCAGTTGCTATAGGTCCGATTATGCAGGGCCTTAATAATCCTGTCAACGATCTTAGCCGTGGTTGTGTTGTAACAGATATTGTAAATACCGTTGCAATTACGGCTATTCAGGCCCAGGCAAAAAAGGGGTTGGTGTCATAATTCTATATTGTACATTTCAGCTGTAATAACAGATGACGTTCCAATATTCCTTAAATCTCAGACTGTGTTATAATTGTTTATGATGATGTTGGGCAGGAGTTACAATAAGGCTTCAATGCCTTTTCGTTCAATATCAAATCGAAAAATTGTATTGAAAAAAATTAACAGTCCATTTATGTTTAAAATATTAGGGTTTTAATTATCTGAATTTTTAACCCGGTATCAAGGAAATAGCCATGGTGGTCGGAACAGGCAAAATCAAATTTAGACTGTATGATGTCAGTTCATTAAAAGGGAAACGAAGAATTGTTAAATCCATTATCAGCAGGATTAGAAACAAGTTCAATATTTCCATTGCAGAAACCGAGTATAATGACAGCCATTCGTGGGCTCAAATCGGCTTTTCAATCGTAGGCAACGACTCACGGGTGGTGAATTCAAAACTGGATAAGGTATTCAATATGGCTGATGAGCTTGGCCTTGCACAGATTGTGGATACTCAAATGGAGATCATTCATCTATAAATTATTGTTCTTTTCATGAATAACACTTATTAAAAGAGAAAACAGCAGGTAGAATGAATGAAACGCTTATGCTATTTTCAATAGAGCGATAATGGAGATATAGATGAAAAAAAGACCAGCAGTCGGTGTGGCAGCCATTGTCATTAAAAATGGAAAAGTATTGTTGGGAAAGCGCAAAGGCGCCCACGGTTCTGGCTCATGGGCTTTTCCCGGCGGGCACCTGGAGTTCAATGAATCCTTTGAAAATTGCGCTATAAGGGAAGTTTTTGAAGAAACAGGCCTGTCTGTTAAAAATCTCCGGTTTGAAACAATTACCAATGACATTTTCCTTCAAAGCAACAAACACTATGTGACCTTGTTTGTTGTCTGTGACCATGAAAATGGTACCCCCCGAATAAAAGAACCGGATAAGTGTGAAAAGTGGGATTGGTTTTACTGGAATGAATTTCCTAAACCCTTATTTTTGTCTTTAAAAAATTTATTGGACAAAGGATTCACTCCTTTGGGTATAACTGATGCATTTAAACCCCCTGATAAACTGCACCAAATGACAGCCGCACAGGTCGCATTGCTTAATATCTCCGACAATAATGAAAAAGGAATAAAAGACTATAGTCGTTCCGAATTGATAGAAGCCGCATTCATGTTTGAAAACCAGTTAATGGAGTTACTGGGAGATATAAATCCCGCCCTCTATGAGGCATATGTTGAACTGTCCCATACCCAATTGACAGATATTATAACAAATTGTG
>JAFLJU010000205.1 GCA_022712835.1 Desulfobacteraceae bacterium | reverse complement strand
TGGACCGGATTAAACTGGGTGAGGCAGATATCATGATCGGACTTTTCCGGTCAAAGGACCGGAGGGAATACCTGGATTTTTCCCTTCCCATGATTGATATTCAAACCAATCTTTATGTGGTTGAGCAAATGGAAGTGGATTCGATTAAAGACATGGGGGATGTTCCTGTGGGGGTGATTGAAAATGATTATGTGGTTGAATTTATGTCCCGGACCTATCCGGATGTAAAGCTTACGAAATTCTCCGGATCAGAGCAGGTGGTGAAAAATGCCCTGGCCGGAAAATTGTCTGCCTATGCCCTGGATTTTCCCAATGCCATTTTTCTTTTGGCAGAGCATGATTCCCTGGTAAAGTTTCGACGGGTGCAAACCCTTTATACGGAAAAGTTGAGGGCCGGGGTAAAAAAAGGGAATACCCAGATGCTTAAGTTTCTCAATAAGGGAATCAAAGGTATTTCAAAGCAGGAAGTTGAAACGGTTTTAAGCAAATGGGGATTGTCTCCCCCCCCGCTGATTGTCCAGTACCGGGTCTGGGTCATTGGGATTATCCTTTTCTTGCTGTTGGCTTGTATCGGGTTCGCCTATTATTCCATGAAATTAAAACATCGTATGGGACGGCTCAAACGGGGGAAATCTCCCTTTAAAAAAGAGGAATGGCTGGCCCAGATTGCCCAGGGAGAAAATGATCGATTAGAGTTTAAATCTTCCATGCGCTGGAACCTTGTTACCCTGAAAACGGACAAGGTGCTGGAGTCTGTGATTGTTAAAACCCTTTCCGCATTCATGAATGCCCAGGGCGGCATCCTGCTCATCGGGGTCAACGATGAGGAGGAAGTGATTGGCATTGAATCAGACTACAACACCTTCCAGAAAAAACCAAACCGGGATGGATTTATGCTGAAGTTTTCAAGCCTGATCAGTCAGAATCTGGGGCAGCAAAGTCATAAATTTATTTCTGCCCAGATCCAGTCCATCGAGGGCAGGGATATCTGCAGGGTTACCATAGCACCCGGTGAACGACCGGTGTTTATTAAGGAAAACGGGAAAGAGGCTTTTTATATCCGGGCGGGTGCCGCTTCGGTTCCCTTAAGCCTGAGTGAATCCCATGAATATATCAGTTCCCGGTGGTAGTTTTTTTAGGTATAAGACAACTTGTGGTTTTAAATATTTCATGCTGCTTTAAATACTCCTCTTCTTCCTGTAATTTCTAAAAAGAACCGGCATAAAAAGAAGGGTCTGGATAGACAATTGGCACAAAAGGCAAGATGGTCTTGAAGGACCGGGGATCACATTAGATCAATGGGAACAATATCCATCATCTGCGGTCCTTAGCTTAGTGCAATACCCGGTAACCCAGCCTAAGTTTCAGATAAAATAGAAACACTCTTCTTGTCCGGGTAGTTAAAAAATTCGTTGACAACATACCACTGTGTGGTATGTTGAATCTTCTTTTCACCATAGTCAGTTTTCCATTAACTGCTTCATTTTATGGGAGGATTCCATCATGAGAAAAGTTTTAATACTGGGTGCCGGCGCAGGCGGGACCATTGTGGCCAACATGCTTCGCAATGAGGTGCCCGAATCTGAACTGGAAATTACCATTATTGACAGGGATGAGCGCCACCACTACCAGGCGGGTTATCTGTTTATCCCCTTTGGCGTTTATTCACCAAGCGATGTCATTAAGGCAAAAAAAGGGTTTATTCCTCCGGGTGTTGAATTCGTAGTGGATCATATTGTTAACATTGACCCTGAAAATCGCAGGGTCGAGACCCGGTTAGGCAAATATGAGTATGACTGGCTTATCATTTCCACGGGCTGCGATATCGCACCCGAGGAAATAGAGGGAATGATGGATGCCTGGCGAACCGATGTCTTTGATTTCTATACCCTGGAAGGTGCCGTTGCTCTGTCCAAAAAACTAAAATATTTTGACTCGGGGAAAATTGTACTGAACATTGCAGAAGTCCCTTATAAATGTCCCGTAGCGCCCCTGGAATTTGTTTTTATGGCGGACTGGTTCTTCCAGGTGAACGGGGTCAGGGACAAGGTGGACATAGAGCTTGTAACCCCCCTTGATAATGTGTTCACCAAACCGGTTGCCGCTAATGTTTTGGCCGAGTTTGCCGCTAAAAAAAATATTAAGGTGACTCCAAATTTTGATATTGCCCAGGTCAATGCCAATGAAAAAACAATTGAATCCCATAAAGGTGATAAGGTGGGATATGATCTTTTGGTGGCCATACCGCCCAACATGGGCAATCAAATGCTCATTGACTCCGGGGTCAGTGACCCTGTGGGATTTGTTCCAACGGACAATCACACCCTGAAAGCAGAAAATTTTGACAGAATATTTGTCCTTGGCGACACCACCAACGTGCCGACCTCCAAGGCTGGATCCGTTGCCCATTATATGGCCTATACCCTTGTTGAAAATATTGTCAGGGAAATGGACGGCCATAAAGCCCTTCCAAAATTTGACGGGCATGCCACCTGTTTTTTGGCCTCTGGTTTTGAAAAAGCCATTTTGTTGGATTTCAACTATGATGTGGAGCCATTGCCGGGCAAGTTTCCCTTCCCGGGCATGGGACCCTTCAGCCTGTTAAAAGAGAGCATGAGCAATTATTGGGGTAAAATGATGTTCAGGTGGGTGTATTGGAATCTGATGATGAAAGGGCTTGATCTTCCCCTGGAACCCCAGATGAATATTGCCGGAAAAGTTCGTCAACACGCTTAGGAGGTGGATCATGACAAATGAAGAAAAAATTCTTGAGCGCCTGGAACGCCTTGAGGAAAAAATAACCCCCATTGCAGAGTCGGCAGCATCCATAAAAGAGTTGAAGGAGGAACTGACACCCCGGGTGAATGAAGCGGTTCAGTCGCTGATTGTGGGGCTGGCTGATGTGGAGGCTGATTTTCAGTTGGAAAAACTGGTGTATCTGTGTAAAAAGGTCATGCGCAATATCGATAACTTTGGCGTTGCCCTTGATATGCTGCACAATTTTCTGGATCTGGCGGTTAATGTAGAGCCACTGTTAAAATCAACCGTTCCCCAGCTGATCATTTTCCTGGATGATTTGGAACAGAAAAATGTATTTAAAATTCTTAGCACCGGCCTTGGGGTATTAAAAGAGATCACCAACAAGTATAGTCCGGAGGAGATAGAACAAATTTGCCAGGGGCTTGGGAAACTGGTGGATTCCCTGGGCAATCTCACCGATCCCAAAGCCGTTGATCTGTTTGAAAAGGCTTCAAAAATTCCAGCAGCCATCCGCCTGGAGGATTCAAAACCCAAAGGTCCTTTTTCCATGCTCATGGCCATGAATGACCAGGAGATAAAGCAGGGCCTGGGTGTGTTACTCGAACTGACCAAGGGACTTTCAACATTGAAAAATTAAGCTGCCATTGGAGGGAGATGTGACAGGAAGTTGTCGGGCGATCCTTTTCTAACATTTTACTGGGCCTTGTGGCCATGGTAGTTTTTTAGGCTTAAGGACCGCAAATTTTATAACTTGAACGAAATAGCTTGCCTTTTGGCCCGTCTACTGCGTTGCATCAAAGGCCAAATAGGCTTGCTATTAAACCTTTAATGCGCCTTGTAGATGATGAAAAATTGCTGCGCTATTTATGTCCAACTTATTTTATCTGCGGTTCTAAGACAACTTGTGGTTATACGTTTTCCAATACTTTCACCGACAGGTTTTCAACCATATCTTTCACCTTTTTCGAATAAGACATCATATGGGGAGATACGAGATGTGCCTGCAAATCCATTAGGCTCTCCCATTTTTCGATGATGGTGACCACCTTGGGATCTAAGGCCTGGGGGGGTAAGCCCGTGGCCAGGTCAATGGCTGGCTGATATTGAATACATCCCTTTTCTTTGAGTACATGGGGGATATTGGATTTGAAAATCTCAATGAATTCTGACAGCCGACCTTCTTGAATTTGTATGGATGCAATTACATGTATCATTTCATCATTTCCTTATCTGTAAAATATTATTCATAGACGCCCTCAATGGTGATGACAGGATCCTCACCCGGGGTTTTTTGTATTTCAGTGAATTTGACACCATAGATATCTCGGTCAATGGTCAGACGGGCTTTCTGGCCCATGATCACCGTTCCTTTCTGCACCCGGTTTTTAACCTTGATCGCTGGGGGAACCGGCTGGGTACGGTATCCCTGACTCAGTAAAAGGGTGTCTTTTCGGATGATCAGTTTTCGAATGTTTTCTTCTTTTTTCTCGATGTCCGGTTTTTTTGTTTCTATCTTTTTGAGAATGATTTGTTTCTGGGCTTCATATTCATGGTGATGCCGGCGGGTGGCATTGACGGCTGCCCGGTACATCCCATATTTAATGTCTGCGGTTTCCGTGACATGGTGGGTCAGAGAATCTTTATCCATGGTTTTTGTCTCACCAAGGAATTTTTCAAGAAACACGGGCCATTGGCCATGTTCCAATAAAGGGGTTCCGGGGATTTCGGCATATGCGGTTGGGTTATTTTCCACGGCCTTAAGTTTTTCTTCCAGGGAGGGGATATCGTCAAGATTCTGGCACTGCATCAATGTCAAAAGGGTTTTAAATATTTCATGCTGCTTTAAATACTCCTCTTTTACTTGTAATTTGGCAGTGAGGGTATTTTCAAGCACATTAAGTTCTGCCTTGTGTTTGAGGTGGTTTAATTGGGCTGTCTGGTTTTGGATAAGGGTGTTTATCCCTTCTGCCTTGACATTGGGGTTTTTACCGGTTTGAAGGATTGACGGTCTTGTGCCGTCATCACTCACATTGTTGATGACAATATCCTGGAATGCCAGCACGGCAGAAGAGATCAGATTTGACTTTGGAGCCTTAAGGCTTTTTGCCGTAATAAGGATGGCATTGGTAATGGGTTTGCTGACAAGTATATCTCCCTCAGCCCTGATTTTTGCCGGGTCTTTTCCCTTGTTTTTGGATTGCCCGATTTGCCCTTTTACTGAGATATCGCCGGCTGCGGCAACCTGTCCCAAAATATCTCCGCTGATTTCAAGTCCCTGGCACCTTACTTTCCCCTCGGGGGAAATGGATCCTTCCACATGAAGATTGACATTCAGGTATCGGTCCCCTAAGTCTGTGTCAATGGCGCCTGTGTGATGCCGGGTTGCAATGGTTTGTTCCTGTGATTTGACAAACAGGGTTCTGTTTTTGTACAGGCGGGGCATCCCGTCAGCCGTCGCAATAAAGAGGTCTCCCTCTTTGCTGACACCCTCTCCGCAGTTCAAAGGAAAGGTTTGGGGGAGGGGGGCCAGAATACTGAATCCACTCACATCTTTGCCCGGGGTTCCTTTTTTGGGGGGGATAGCCCGTGCCAATGCATCCCCTTTTTTCACCAGGGGCAGTAAATTTAAGGGGTCTCCATCCGAAGGGCTAAAGCCTGTGTCAAAGAAGAATTCAATGGACTCGTCTTCCCCATTTTGGGGGGGCAGCCCCTGGGCAATCTGGACGTCCATACCAATGGTTGCCTGGGTTAAAAATTTTTTAATGGTTTTTTTAGGACAAATACCTGCGGTGATACCGATGGAGTTAAGCCAGGTGATCAGATCCTGGACCTGGATTTCCTCAAACCCCTCTTTTGTTTTTTGGAGAAAGGCCGCTAACTTGTTTTTGGAAAATCGGTATCCAAACAGTTGTGACAACCGTTTGTTGATACTTTCTTCACTATTATACTGGGACAATGCTTTTTCCAGGGAAAGTCTGGTTTTTTCAAGCTCTTTTTGGATTTTTAAAATATAGCTAAGCTCTTTTGCGGACAGGTTGAACAATTGCTTGAAAATATCTCCCAGATACCGCCTGGGTTGCCCCTCTTTTACTTCTGATTTCTGGACCTTGAGCGCATGGTTTAACTGGTCAATGGTGACCAGGTTCTTTTTGACAGCAATGGCTCCGAATCGCATATTCAGGGAGATTTTTTCAATTTCAGAAGATGCAATATCATTCATCACCTCTGCGATCATCTCATCTTTTACCCGGTCCTGGGTCAGCAGAATTGCGGCTTGATCAGCTCTGGAGATTTCCTTGTTTTCCAGGAGGATATCACCGATCATTCGGCTTTGGTTTGTCTCCCTGAAAATTGCGCTTTGAATGTCCAGGGCCTTTTTAACATTTTCCGGTTGGATAAACTGGTTGGCAATTCCAAGCTCTCCGAATTTTTTATCCAGCATCTTGGTTTCCAGATGGTCTTTAACAGCAAATAGAAACTTGATGTTCTCCCGGGAGAGGGTTTTTGTTTCTGTGAAGAGCGTTACGGCTGAATAATCAGGGATCTGCTGTCTTTTTTCTGCCAATAGGACTAACAGCTCTTTTTCCCGGTCAAAGGGGATCAAACGGCATTTAACCGCCAGGCTGATGAGATTCTTATTGTTTTGGCCAAAAATGTCCTGCCGGTCTTCCGGGGGATTGCCCGGGGAATTTGTGCTGGCGGATTCGAAGTCCCGTTGATTGTGATCATTCATAACGGATAAAAAAACTATCGGATTTTCCCGGTTCTGTCAAGAACATCTGATGTATGGGTAGCAATAGCAAAAAGTCAAATCCAAAGTCAAATATAGTGATGAAACCCATTCCTGATAGTGATTTTTAGTTGTCTGCATCGTAAATTTCCTGTATGAATCCTCCATGGAAGAAAATGGAATGAAGATAAATTTTTGTAGCAGTTGCGGCGCCCCCATGGAAGCAAAAATTCCTGTGGACGATGACCATATTCGGTCCGTATGTACTCAGTGTCCCCATGTGCACTATGAAAACCCCAAAATGGTGGTGGGCTGTATCCCGGTTTTTGAAGACCGGATACTGCTGTGCCGTCGAAATATTGAACCCCGCAAGGGAAAATGGACCTTGCCGGCAGGTTATCTTGAAAACAAGGAATCTGTGCAGGACGGGGCTTTAAGGGAGACCCTGGAGGAGACAAGGGCGAAAGTTGCGATTGTGGCGCCCTATCGGTTGTTTAATATCGTCAATATGGATCAGATTTATCTGATGTTTTACGCCCGGATGGGGGATGATGTTTTTGGTTCCACCAGTGAGAGTTCCGAGGTGAAATTGTTTAAAGAGGCCGATATCCCTTGGGATGAACTTGCCTTTGAGGTCATTCGACAGACCCTGATCGATTTCTTTCGTGATCGGAAACACAGTGTTTATCCCTTTGAAATAAAAGACCTAAAGCAGGACCTAGGAAGGGTATTCTAAAAGGAGCATTCATGGAAAAGGTCAATTTAGCGCTTAAAATTTTGCTGGTGGACGATAGTCCTACCATGCGGCGGATTATTGGGAAATTTTTGACAAACAACGATTTTGTCCATGTTCTAGAGGCGGGGAATGGGTTTGAGGCCCTTGAAATTATGGATTCAACCGGGGTGGACCTGATCGTGTCTGACTTGCACATGCCCATTATGGATGGGATGAAATTTTTAGAAAAGATCAAAGCAAATAGCAGGACTCGGGATATCCCCTTTATCATGCTCACGGTTGAAGCAACCCAAAAAACCATGAACAAGGCGCTTTCCATGAAGATTGACAGTTATATTGTCAAACCGATAACCGAAAAGCAGTTTATGGAAGAACTTTTGCGGGTGATTCATCACCCCAGAGACAAAAACCCCGAAGATATAGACCCTGAAGATACCGACCTCTGAAGATATAGATGGGCCACTTGCTATTTAATCAGGCAGGAGGCAAAATTTTTAAAAATATCCTTGGAAAATTTTCCGTCAATAACCTCTTTTTTGATAATTTGAAGAGTATCAAAGGGTTTCTTTGCTTTTCTGAAACTCTTGTTCCGATAGGTTAAGGGTTCGTAGCTGTCGATGAGGCCGATGAGTTGACTATCTTTGGCAATTTGCCGGCTATTGTAGGGATACCCACTTCCGTCTAATCGTTCGTGGTGTTCAAGGGCCACCGTTGCAACGGATATATCAAACTCCGTATTCAGGATAATCATATCATGGCCTAGTTCCGCATGGGTGGTAAAGGTTTTATACTCTTTGTCGGTGAGCCGTTTGTCCTTTTCGATCAAGTTTATGTCCAGTTTTGAACTGCCAACATCATGGAGGAGGGCACACAGCGCTAACCGAGAGGCGTCGGCCTGGGGAAATTCATGGAAAAAACAATATTGAAGGG
>JAFLJU010000054.1 GCA_022712835.1 Desulfobacteraceae bacterium | reverse complement strand
GGCCACCCCCAGGCCCCTACTGCAGGGCGGCTGATCATTGAAGGCATTGAAGAACTGGCAGACAAAGGCGGCGGATATATGCTCTTCACCGGGTGTGCCGCAGGGGATACAGGTGCTGCCATTGTATTAAAAATGGGGTCTTAAAAATAGGGCATTAAAGATCGGGTCCTGAAAATCGGGTAAACCAGATCCAATAAAACCAGATCCAATAAAACAGGATAAATTAATAAAAATATTTCAGACATAAGGAGAACAACATGCGGGCATTAATCATCGGAGGCGTCGGCGGTATGGGTCAGGGAGTGGCAAGAGATCTGATTAAACAGGAACAGGTCACCCAGGTGATCCTGGCAGACCTGTATCCGGATCCGGAAAGACTTTCCAGAAAATTGAGAGAAAGTGAAAAAGTAAGTCTTATCAAGATGGATGTCAATGACCATGACGTCATGGTTAAAGCCTTTTCGGATGTCAATGTGGTCATCAACACGGCAGGCCCCTTTTATAAAACAGCCGTACCCGTGGCAAGAGCTGCCGTTGAAGCAAAGGTTAATTATATTGATATCTGTGATGATTATGAAGGAACCCAAATTCTGTTTAACTCGGACATAGACCAAATGGCAAAAACGGCAGGGATCACAGTACTCACCGGCATGGGATCAGATCCCGGAACCAACAATATTCTGGTCAAATGGTATGCCGACCAGTTGGACTCTGTGGACGAAATTTATCTGTATTGGGTGGTCAGCATTGCAGAACTAGCTGGTGCTGCCTGGGATCACAGCCTTCACATGACCCTGGGCAAAATTCCCCAGTATATTAATGGAGAATTGGTCCATGTGGAAGGTGGCACAGAAGCGGTTACCGAACAGTTTTTGGAGCCCCTTGGCACCTGTAAAGTTCGCTACGTGGGACATCCCCAGCCCATAACGCTTCCCAAATATATAAAAGGGGTTAAAAATATCATTATCAAGGGCGCCCTGATTCCCTCATGGGTGGATGAACTGATCAAAGAGCAGAAAGAGACCGGGCTTTTAAGCACAGAGCCCATGGATCTAAATGGGACAAAGGTCACCCCCTATGATCTGGCCCTGAAACTCTGGGAGACCATTCCAAAAGAAAGAGACAATGGCCCCCAGTCTTCGGGGCTTAAGGTTATTGTCAAGGGAGAAAGAGATGGCAAAAAGGTCACCTATACGGCGGATATGGTGGGCAGAATGGCGCCTGGAACCGGTCTTCCCGCTTCCATTGCCGCCCTCATGATGGATGCAGGGGAGGTAACGGTCAAGGGGGTGGTTGCCCCGGAAGGCTGCATTGACCCGGATAAATTTCTTGGCGCTTTCCTGAAAAGAGGTGCCAGAATCCACCAGACCCAAAAAATTGAGTCCATGTTTGAGCCAAACCATTAGAAAAATAAGGAAGATCATTCATGAAAGAGACCCAGAAACTAAACATTACCAAAAGTCTGGAATTATATGAAGAGGCGCTCACTCTGGTCCCCGGAGGTGTTTTAGGGGCCAGAAAGCCAACAGATTTTATCAAGGGAGAATATCCTATTTTTCTTGAAAGCGGGAAAGGATGCCGCCTGACGGATGTGGACGGCAATGAGTTTGTTGATTTTCTCTGCGGCTACGGCCCCATCATCTTAGGGTATAGGGAAGAAGAGGTGGATGAAGCGGTTTACCGTCAGATTCGTGACAAAGGCTTTTGTTTTACCCTGACCCAAAAATACCAGAACCTGTTGGCCAAAAAACTGATAAAACTTGTGCCCTCTTCTGAAATGAGTATTTTTCTAAAAACCGGGTCCGATGCCACCACAGCCGCCATCCGCATTGCCAGGGCCCATACCAACAAACTCAAGGTGATGCGCTGCGGTTACCATGGCTGGCATGACTGGTGCGTTGAGATGAAGGGCGGGATCCCCTCAAAATTCTGGGAAGATGTCTTTGAATTTAGATACAATCGCCTGGATCATCTGGAAGAGCTCATGGCCGCCCATGGGGACGACACCGCCGCCATCATCATGACCCCATTCGGCCACCCGAACCACCAGAGGATGCAGGCGCCTTCCCCCGGATTTCTTGAAGGGGTCAGAGAGATTGCCGACACATACGGGGCGGTTTTGATCTATGATGAAATCCGGACGGGTTTCAGGCTATCCATGGGCGGGGCCCAGAAACTCTATGGGGTAACCCCGGATTTAACAGTGCTGGGCAAGGCCATGGCCAATGGTTACCCTTTGTCCGTGGTCACCGGGAAAAAGGAGGTCATGATGGAGGCAGAGAGCAAGCTCTTTATTTCTTCCACCTTTTTCCCCAACAGCGAGGCGTTTGTGGCCGCCCTGAAAACCATTGAGATCCTGGAGCGGGAGAATGTGCTGGAGAAAATCTGGGAAAAAGGCAACGCCATGATGGAAAAAATCCAGGGCCTCATCGACACCTATGATGTGGGAGCACAACTAACAGGCGTGGCCCCCATGTTCTACATCACCTTTAAAAAGGAGGAAACAGGTACCTACAAGGCCAAGCGAAAGGATTTTTACACCCAGCTCATCCGTACGGGCTTCTTTTTTACCCCCTTTCACCACGCCTATATCAGCCATCGCCATACCACCCAGGACCTGGAACTGACCCTTGCGGCCATGGATGAAACCTTTGCTTTTATCAAGGACAAGTACCCATAAAATATGAGATGCTTTGTTATTCAGTTTCCACGGCGAGCCAGCGCCAGACCTAACCCGGCTAGGATCATCAATCCTCCCGTAGTCCGCATGACTGATTGAAAAGCGCGTTGACTTTGCAGCAACCCGCTTGCTTTTCCTGCAACCAATGCCCAAGCCGATGTTACAGTAAAAGTGATCACCAAAAATGTCGGAACAATGAAAGCAAATTGTAATCCGAGAGGACGCGTTGCATCGATGAATTGAGGCAGAAATGCTGCAATGAAGATCAAACTCTTGGGGTTGGGGATCGTGATAACCAGCCCTTGAACAAATAGATTCGTTTTGGACACTGACGAAGTGTCAAACCCCAGAGGTTCACTTGCAGCTCGCCATTGTTTAATCCCCAGGTAAACCAGATATGCGGCTCCGGCCCAGCGGAGCCAT
>JAFLJU010000467.1 GCA_022712835.1 Desulfobacteraceae bacterium | reverse complement strand
TCATGAAGATTTTCAAAAAATGGGGGTTGATATAAATCCAGATGAAATTTTCATCAGTGATGGTTCAAAATGCGACACTGCAAATTTTCAGGAATTGTTTGCCAATGATATTTCTATTGCCATTCCCGATCCTGTATACCCTGTCTATCTTGATACCAATATCATGGCCGGCAGGGCCGGTGATAAAAAAAATGGCCGCTACGAAAACATTGTCTATCTTGATGGAACAATGGAAAACGGTTTTATCCCCCATTTGCCTTCAAAACCGGTTGATCTGATTTATCTGTGTTTTCCAAACAATCCCACCGGAGCAACTATTACAAAATCACAGCTCCAGGATTGGGTTTGTTTTGCAAAAGAACAAAAGGCCTTGATATTGTTTGATGCTGCGTATGAAGCCTTTATCCGAGATGAAACTTTGCCCCATTCCATCTTTGAGATAGAAGGTGCAAGACAAGTGGCAGTGGAATTTAGAAGTTTTTCAAAAACCGCTGGATTTACCGGTACCAGATGTGCGTACACCGTGGTACCCAAAGAATGTATCGCCTATGACCAGGCAGGTTCTAAATATAACCTTCACTCATTCTGGCAGAGACGCCAGTCCACAAAGTTTAATGGCGTTTCCTACCCGGTTCAAAAAGCCGCTCAAGCGGTTTATTCCCAGGAAGGAAAAGAACAGGTAAAAAAAAGCATAGATTATTATCTTTCTAATGCCCGGATCATTTGCGATTCCATGGATGCCCTAAAGCTAAACTATATTGGCGGTAAAAACTCTCCGTATATATGGGTTTATGCAAATGGCAAAGGCTCATGGGACTTTTTTGATATGCTTCTTAAAAAAGCTCAAATTGTCTGTACTCCAGGCGTAGGATTCGGGCAATGTGGAGAGGGGTATATCAGGATCAGTGCGTTTAACAGTCTTGAAAATGTTAAAATGGCAATGGATCGCATGAAAAAGATATTGGCTTCAAATTGATATTTATTTTTTAAACAAAAACATACACATCCACTTGATAAATAAAGGGAATTTTGAAAAGGAGAACATCAATATGAATCGCGTGGTTTCCAACTTTGACAGGGCGGTGCTTGATAAAATTCATGCATCCTCTCTGGAACTTTTGAGTGAAACAGGCATTCGCTTTCCAAGCAATGATGCGCTGGAACTCTTTAAACACCATGGATTTAAAACCCAGGGTGAGATGGTATTTTTTCAAGAGAGTGATATTGAAAAAGCGCTTAAAACTGTTCCTGATAAATTTGAACTGCATGCCAGAAACAAAGAGAACAGTTTTGTAATAGGCGATAACAGTTATAGAATGGCACCGGGATATGGCCCTCCATTTATCATTGAACCATCCGGTGAAATGCGGCAGTCTGTTTTGCAAGATACCCATAAATTTTGTAAACTTGTACAGACGTCAAAGGCACTTGATTTTAATAGTTCCATCGTGGCTCATCCCAATGATATGCCTGCTGAAACAGCCCATCTCGATATGCTGTTGTCCACGATGCTGCTGACAGATAAACCCCTTATGGGAAGTACCTCATCCAAACAATGTGCCCAAGAGTCCTTGGAAATGGCCAAAATAATCTGGGGAAATATTGATAAACCTGTCATGATCAATCTTGTGGATTCCTTATCGCCCCTGCAATATGCCGAAGAGATGATAGATGCACTGATGGTTTATGCCAAAGCAGGACAGCCTTTGATTGTGCATTCTTCTTGTTCTCTGGGATCTTCGGGTCCGATCACAATAGCAGGTTCTCTTGTCATCTCAAATGCCTGTACTCTTGCGGGTATCTGTTTAGCTCAACTGATTAATCCAGGTACTCCCATCGTGTATGGTCTTGGCGGCAGTCCAACAGATATGAAAACCGGTGGATATGTTAATGCATCTCCTGAGGATGCCAAGCATACTGCGATAGTAACAGCCCTCAGCCAATATTATAATATTCCATGCAGAAGCCAGGGAGCATTGACTGAATCTTTTGGTCTGGATTATCAAGCAGGCATGGAAGCTTCAATGATGCTGTCAACAGCAGCCCTTAGTGGCGTTCATGTCAGTCTGCATGCCTGTGGTACATATGGTTCAATGCTGGCCATGAGTTTTGAAAAATTCTTAGCAGATGAAGATCTTTGCTGTGCTATAAAAACACTTATAAAGCCAGTTGAATTCAGTGAGGATGCCTTTGCAATGGATTTAATCAAAAAGCTTGGAACCTCCGGTACTTATTTGCTTGAGTCCCATACGGCCAGCCGTTGTAGAAGTGAATTTTTTATTCCTGACCTGAATATTAGAACCATCCATTCCAAGTGGCTGGAAATGGACCCGAGACCCATGGATCAAAGAGCGTCTCAATTACTCGAAAAACGACTTTCAGAGTATCAAAAACCGGATATTGATCCTTCCATTGAAACCGATTTGATTAAATACCTTGAAATGAAAAAGAAATAATTTCATTTAAATATTAAAGGAAATATAATGTTTACGATTATTGGAGAACGAATAAATACCACTTTGGGAAAAGTAAAAAAAGCAGTAGAAAACCAAGATGCCGAATATATCCGGCAGGATGTAAAAAAACAAACCCAATGCGGTGCAACATATATTGATGTAAATGCAGGTGCCAGGATTGGTCATGAGGAAGAAGATATGAAGTGGCTGCTATCAGTCGTGCAAAAGGCAACGGATCTTCCGCTTTGCCTGGACAGCCCGGATCCCCAAATTCTGGAGATGGCATATGCATTGGTTAATAAAGCACCAATGGTTAATTCAATCAGCCTTGAAAAAGAACGATTTGATTCCATGATGCCCTTTTTAAAAGGGAAAGAGTGTAAAATAGTTGCCCTTTGCATGGATGATTCCGGGATGCCGAAAACGTCAGAAGATATTATTAATCGTGCAAAAACTATTGTTGCTGAACTTGAAAATATAGGGATTAAACGAGACAATATCTTTGTTGATCCATTAATTCAGCCCATAAGTGTTGATAAAAACAATGGGACAATGGTAATGGATGCCGTTAAAGCGATTATGACGGATCTTACAGGCGTTCACACAATAGGTGGGCTTTCAAATATTTCATACGGGCTTCCAAAAAGAAAAACAATCAATCGAAATTTTCTATTAATGATGATGGCGAATGGGTTTGATTCTGCCATTATGGATCCATTGGACAAAGATATCATGGCGGCTTTGAAAACTGGAGAAATGCTTTCAGGCCATGATGATTATTGTATGAATTTTTTAACGGCTGTCAGGGCTGGTGAAATTGAGGCCTGACCCATAGTAGAGGTCTATATTTGAAAACCGGTATTGTCTTTGATAAAAACCCCCAAGTGTTTTCCCACTTGAAAATTGAATTGACACCTCAGGATCTGGCCGGACAGATTAAATCTTCGGGTAACAGGCCTGAAATATTGAGAGCTGCACAAAAAACACTTGAGAAGGTGGAAAATATATGGAACCCTTCGGCCCTTTGCTGTTGGTGTGAAATTCGATCGGGAAAATCCAACACCATTGGGAGTATTCGGAACTTGAGCAGTGTTGTTAATATAGATTTTGGTCATTCAATTGAATTTTTAAAACATGCTACTCATGCACTTGTATCTGTTTACACTGCCGGCAATGAACTGGAAAATGAATCAAAAAAAGCCTCTGGAAAAGGTGATTTTTTGGAGGCTTTTTTTCTTGACCACATTGGTTTAATCGTTCTAAAAAAAACCGGTGATTTCATTAAACAAATTATTGAAAATAAAGCTGCTGACTTAGGATGGGGCCTGAGTCCATACCTCAGTCCAGGGTCAGTTCACGGATGGGAGCTTGCAGAACAAAAACAACTGTGCTCACTACTACCACTTGAAAAAATCAATGTAAATATCCGGGAGGATGCAATTCTTTCTCCTTTCAAAACAATCTCATGCCTCATCGGTATAGGCCCTGGATATGATACGGTGAAAGTTGGAACAACCTGTCAGGCATGTTCAAAAAAGCATAACTGTCAGATGAAACATGAATAAAAACCGAATATAGGAATCCAAATGTCCAATAAATATCTTATTGACCTTTTGCCTCATGGCAGGAAACTCCCTGCAAAACCAGGAAAAAGCTTGATTGAATCATTGATAGATCAGAATATTTTTTTAAGATCTGATTGCGGCGGTAAAGGCACCTGTGAAAAATGCCAGGTTAAAAGGAAGTTAGAAAATGGGACCCATGAAATAATAAATGCCTGCACATATATAGTATCAGAAGATATTAAGATTGAGATACCTGAAACCTCCATGCTATCCTCCCATATTATCAGTAAAGCACCGGTGTCTCTGCCCAAAGTATTTACTGACAGGTTTGAAAATATAAAGGAAAAGGAATGCCATGGCATTGCCGTGGACCTTGGTACAACAACCATTGCGGTTTACCTGTGCAACACATCCAAAGGCAGGATTCTTTCTTCATTATCCGTAAAAAATCCCCAGGTTTTATATGGGGACGACGTCATGAGCCGCATCGGAGCAATTGGCCAGGATGAGAGAAATCTTGTGCATTTGCAAAACCTGGTTGTAAGGGCAATCGAATGGGGGGCTAAAGATCTCCTCTCCTCTCTTGATCTTGAGGAAAGCATGATTTCTCAAATGGTCGTAGTTGGTAACCCGACAATGATCCATATCTTGGCGGGTGTTGACCCAGAATCGATTGGAGTTTCTCCTTATCAGCCAGCTTTTTATGACGCAAAAAGTATCCCATCAGATGATTTGGGTTTTAAACTTGAAAGCTTCCCAATTCAAATACTACCACAGATATCCGGGTTTATTGGAGGAGATATCCTTAGTGCTGCCATTGCTGTTGATCTTGAAAACAAACC
>JAFLJU010000198.1 GCA_022712835.1 Desulfobacteraceae bacterium | reverse complement strand
CCCTTATGGGTTTTCCCCATCTTGATGCCACTGGCAGTGGTAATCAAGGGAAAAGTGATTCCATAGGCCTGCTTACCAAGGGTCCGTCGAACCAAATCAATTCCCGCAACTATATTTCCCCATTGGTCACTTCCCCCCATTTGCAAAAAACAATCGTGGGTTTTGGCAAGCTCCATAAAATCATAGGACTGAAGAAGCATATAGTTAAACTCTATGAAGGTCAGGCCATCGTCTGATTCCATTCTACTTTTGTAACTTTCCGCCTTAATCATTCGGTTAACGGAAAAATACCGGCCGATATCTCTTAAAAATGGAATATACTCAAGGGGTGTTAGCCATTTTGCATTATCCAGCATCAGGGCATTATCATCTGAAAAGTCCAAAAACCGCTCCAATTGCTTCTGGATACCGGCTTTGTTCTCATCTATCTCTTCCTGGGTGATAATTTTACGCAATTCAGTTTTACCTGAAGGATCCCCGATCAACCCGGTCCCACCGCCAACCAATGCGATGGGACGGTGTCCGCTTCGTTGCATATGGGCAAGAGCCATAATACAGACCAAACCTCCCACATGAAGACTTGAAGCGGTTGGATCAAACCCTATGTAACAGGTGGCCCGATTGTTTTCGAGATAATCTTCCAATTCTTTGGTGTGGGTGACCGCGTCAACAAACCCGCGCTCCTTTAAGACTGCTAAAACACTCATACCGATCTGTAACCTTTATTTTTTCGTATATTCAACTGCACGGGTTTCCCGAATTACCACAACCTTTACCTGACCCGGGAATGTGAGATTCTCTTCTATCTGACGGGCAATATCACGAGAGAGAACCATGGCGCGTTCATCGGTTATTTTTTCACTCTCGGTGATCACCCTAATCTCACGCCCCGCCTGGATGGCATAGGTATTGACAACCCCATCAAAAGCGTTGGCAATATTTTCAAGGTCCTCAAGACGCTTGACATAATTTTCCAGGCTCTCTTTTCTGGCGCCTGGACGAGCCCCGGAAAGTGCATCAGCAGCCTGGATAATATAGTCATAAACCGTCTCGGGCATTCTGTCTTCGTGGTGGGCTCCGATGGCATTAACAACGGCCTCTGTCTCTCCGTACTTTTTTGCAAGATTGGCACCAATAACCGCATGCGCTCCATCCACCTCATGATCCACGGCCTTTCCAATGTCATGCAGGAGACCCATTCTCTTGGCAAGCTTGATGTTAAGTCCTAATTCTGCCGCAATAGTTCCAGACAAAAAGGCCACTTCAATGGAATGCTGAAGCACATTCTGGGCGTAGGAAGTCCTGAATTTTAATTTCCCAAGAACCTTTATCAATTCCGGATCGACCCCATTAACCCCTAGGTCAAAGGCAGCCTGCTCTCCAGCCTCTTTAACGATGACATCCACTTCTTCTGTTGCACGGGCCACCACATCCTCAATCCTGGCAGGATGTATTCTACCGTCTGCTATCAGTTTTTCAATGGCAATCCTTGCAACTTCCCTGCGGACAGGATTGAATCCGGACAGGATAACCGCTTCCGGGGTATCATCAATAATAAGATCGATCCCTGTGGCGGCTTCCAGTGCTCTGATATTTCTTCCCTCACGCCCAATGATCCTCCCCTTCATTTCATCTCCGGGTAGGTGCACAACAGAAACAGTTCTTTCAGCAACATAATCCCCGGCATACCGTTGGATTGCCGTTGAAATAATTTTTTTGGCTTCCTTATCTGCCTGCTCTCTTGCCTCGCTGGTGATCTTCTTGATCAATTTAGCCCCATCGTGTTTGGCTTCTTCTTCCATGGCTTTGAGCAAAAGCTCTTTGGCTTCTTCCAGAGTCAGACCGGATACCTTCTCAAGTTCCTTTTTGGTTTCTTCAAGGAGGACTGAATAGTGTTGCTCTTTTTTTTCGGCTGAATTGAGACTTCTTTCCGTTTCAGTCTCTTTTCGCAAAAGCTCATTATCCCGCTTTGTAGATTGATCTTCAAGGATATCCAGCTTTTCACTTTTTTTAGCCAGACGTCTTTCTTCTTTTTTTAATTCCGAACGGGTCTCTTCTGTTTCCGAATCAAAATCACTTTTCATTTCCAGAAGCCTGGATTTTGCTTCAAGCTTGGCTTCTTTTAAAAGCGTTTCAGATTTTTTTCTGGACTCTTCAATAAGTTGTTTCTGTTCTTCTTCAATATTCAGGTTTTCCTGGTTTACCCTTTTCTTAAGCACAAAAAAGGCAATGACTCCCAATCCCAACAAAAAAACAATCGTTGATGAGAGCATCATCACTATGTCCATTCAATAATTCTCCTAAAATGCTATTAACATCAGCAAAATAATTTGCTTACACATACTATAATATAGTTGAAAATAGGAATAGGGGTGACTAACCAGGGAAGGCGTAAAGAAAAGAATTTTTATAACAATAACCCCCACAAATTGCCGTGTTGCTTTAAGGCTTTGAACCATTGGTTCAAAAGGTGGGTGTCCAATAACGCCTTTAGGCTTTTCCTTACATTCAGGAACCTAGCGCACCAGCATCAGAGTGAACT
>JAFLJU010000147.1 GCA_022712835.1 Desulfobacteraceae bacterium | reverse complement strand
TTTCAATCTTTTTTGTTTTGACTCATATTAATATACCACTCCTCTTTGCCATATAATTCATCGGTACAGTTAGGGCAGATACTATGAGTAAATGATGCGTCGGAATGTTTTTGAATATACAATTCCAAAATATTCCAATACCCCGCATCATCTCGGATTTTTTTACAATTTGAACAAATCGGGACAACCCCTTTTAATGTCTTGATTTCTGCCAAAGCGCTTTGTAACTCAGTAATTAATTTTTCTTTTTCCTGTTCAGCTTGTTTAATAGGCGTTATGTCCCTGTGAATAACAATACTCTCCAGGTGATTTTGGTTTTTGTCCCTGATAATGGCAGTACTCATTTGGATGTTTAAAATTTTACCGGCCTTGGTGTACCGGCGGGTTTCAAGATACATCTTTTCACCCTTTACAGTCCGCTGCCATGCATCCAGTGTTTTTTCAAGCTCATCTTCAGGAACAAAATTTATTTTTTTATCAATAACATCTTCCAATGCATATCCGTAAACCGTTTCAAAAGAAGGGTTCATGTAAATGGTTTTTCCTGCATTATCATAAATAACGATGGGATCAGGAGATGCATCTATCAATGCCTTGAATTTGGTGTCTATTTTTTCCCGGGTTTCAATCATTGGGGTTACAAATGTTTTAATTTCTTTAGGCATGGATAAATCCAATTTTTTTTTGGTAAAATCACAGTTCTTTCGCAATATTACAGGAGAATATTGACCGCGCTTTACCCCCCACTATAGATAAGTATGTATCGGAAATCAATTAAATAGTCAGGCCCAGCGCAAGTAACATATTCAAAATTGATAGGGCTTTCGCCAAAGACAAAACCCACTCTTATCCCAATACAGGATTTTTAATATATTCTCGGGGTGTGATACCGCAGATACGAGGTCAGGAGAAGTCATGGTCCTATTTTGCTAATGCGTCGGGGTTTACCACATGGGGCAGACTCCCTGTTTTATAAAATTCAATGATGTTTTCTGCTGCCAGCCGGGACATATCATCTCTGGCCTCCATGGTGCCGGATCCCACATGGGGAAGTACACAGGCGGTTTCCATGGACAAAAGGGGGTTGCTCTTTGCCATGGGCTCGGGATCGGTCACATCAAGACCTGTTCCCCAGATTTGTTTTGAAGAAAGGGCCTGGATTAAATCGGGTTCATTGTGAATGGCACCCCGGGCCGTATTGATAAAAATAGCAGTGGGTTTCATTTGTTTAAATGCGTCCCGGTTAAACCGTCCCCGGGTTTCAGGGCTCAGCACAGAATGGACTGACAAAACGTCACTTTTGGTCAAAAGGGTTTCAAAATCGACAAAGGAGGCGTTGAGATTTTTTGGGACTGATGGATCTGGTTGCCGGTTATGGTAAATGATGTCCATGCCATAGGCATTTTTGCAAAGCGTCGCCATTTTTATCCCAATCCGTCCAAGGCCGAAAATTCCCAGGGTTTTCCCCCTGAGCGCCATGCCAAGGTTTGCCCGGGGTTTAAAATAGTCCCATTCCCCTTTCAGAATGGTCTTGTGGAGAAAAAACATCTTCCTAGCCGTGGCAATCATGAGGCCAAAGGCAATGTCTGCGGTTGCCTCACTCATCACATCCGGTGTAAACCCGATGGGAATCTTAAGACGGGTGGCTGTTTTTACATCAATATTGTCATACCCCACGGCAAATTGGGAAATGATCTCAAGGTGATGGCATCGCTCAAGGAATGCTTGGGTGATCCTATCACTCAGGGTGCACAGCAAGGCCTGGTGGTCCATTGATAAACGCTCAAGCTCTGCCGGAGACATGGGCCTGTTTTTTGACCAGAGGGTCAATTCAAACCCGGCCTGGGCCAGTAATTTTATGCCGATCTCTGGAAATTGCCGGGATACCAATACGCGTTTGGGGGTGTTCATGAAACCTCTCCTTTTCTGTGGTCGAAACCTGCCCTTTGATGTTCTGATGGCATCCAACAGGCGATACTCCATGAACAGAACATCAAAGGGCAGGTGTTTAAATTTTTTTATCTCAAGGGGGGTAAACCCCATAGCCTCATACCCGTTTTTTAAACGGTCATTTGCGGCAATGATGCCGATGCTGATGACTGTTTTACCCATGTTTCGGGCATGGTCAAAAATGTGGGTCAAAAGTTTTGTTCCGATACCCCTGCCCTGGAAATCCGGTAACACTGCCAGCCGGTTAAGAAAGGCCAGGCTTTTTTCAGAAGGTTCATAGGCCACACACCCGAGGGCCTTGCCAGCGGTTTCATATAAAAAATACTGCTCCCCCCTCTTAAAATCCGATAGAATCCAGTCCGGGGTACAAAAAGAGGGGTGCTTGGGTGAATTGTCCCGGGTCAGACCAAATTGCCGGGCAATGTTCTTGTTTGCAAGACAGATTATGTCTGCCAATAGGGGGGCATCTTTCCGGGATGCGGTTCTGATGAGCATGATCTATCCTTTTTGATTTTTTTTCGCTTTTGAAATTATTACCTGAGATCCTTTTCAATGTCCATAAGCGTTTTTTCCCAGGACCGCAGGGAGGATGGAGGCAAGTAAAAAAAGTTTTGGTTACAATTTTACCCATTGACCTGCCTCGTAACCTTGGATACCCCAAAGTGACAAACCCTTATATGATTTTTATTGGCGTAGAAATTAATCAAAAGGGCATCCGATCATTGTCCATTTACTATATTTATAGCCTGGTGTTCAGAAAAAGTCTGATTCGGTGTAACGCGGCAAACAACCCCAGGAATTCTGGCAGGTAATATCAGAAAATTTAAATTTTTATTCTAATCGAAATCGATGATCCGAAAATCAGGTTTCTATATTTAATAACTGTTGTTTGAATGAAACCGCAAAAAGAATGCTCTGAATGTAATAAGTGGATTTTCGGTAAGCCAAATATAATTTTCTCCAACCACAAGATTTTGTGTCAGGTTTCGATTCAGAAAAACCAGGCCTTCTTAATATAGTCCGGGCCTCTAAATTTAACCTTGGGAACGAAAAATCGTAGCCGCAGTCCATAGGGTCTTAAACAGAAAACTATGTTGATTCTTACAGCTTAACTGCCTTTTACTGTAGTTTCTGAAATCTGTTTGATTCTAGAAGTTACTGAATCTAATTGGTTAAAATCTGGAAAAAGATTATCCACTTTTTCTGGAGCCGTTAAAGCAGGGTGAATTTCCGACCCTTTTTGAATTAATTCTGCGAATGTTTTTGTAGCCATTTTTAGACGTTCAAATTGTTCAGGATCCAACATTCCCTCTTTCTCACTGCTACTGCCACTGCTCTCGCCATTGACTTTCCCTTTTTGGAAGTGTTTTATCTGTATTGCTTCTACTTCATTTTTAATGAGCAAATCAGTAGCTTTTTTTTGCGTATTCAATAGATCCTCGAGGCTTTCACTCTTTATGTTGAGTGCTCTAACCTGTTGTTCTAATATTCTTCCCTCTTGGTATTTTTTATTTATCACAGCAGCAGACCAAGAGATACTTCCAATTAGAAAAACAGCAGCTTGACTTCCAAGTACAAGTTTGACCCAAAAAGACCCGGACTCCCACCTTTCTATTTGAAGGTAGCCATTAATGGTATCATTAATGATGACTTGATTTATTGATTGTTCAAAGGCGGAAAGAGTTGATATTAATTCTTTTAAATCATTTGAGCTGGGTAACTTTATGAATATGGATTTTTCATCAGAATCACTTTTCATATTCATTGCATCTAATACTTTTCTTAAAGCGATCATTCCCGTTATGAGATAGTTCGCATAGTTTTTAATACTTGCAGCGATCTGGTAATTGACTGTAATGGAATCGTTACCCGTTGAGTATAGATCTGATTCATATAGCTCAGTAACTTCTGCGGCATAAAAAGGAAAAATTTGGACAGATTTTAAAAATTCTTTGAATTTGATAATATTACTAATTGTAGAATTTGAGCCATGATTTTCAAGTTTTAAATAAATTCCTTCCATACTAATTTTTTCTATATGCATTTGAATTTCACTGAGTCTCATATTAAATCCTTGTGTGTTATGTGTGTGATAATAGAATAACGATACTTGCCTGTTACTATACGAGTGTTGAATTATCAATTACTATTTATCACAACGACATTAATTTGATTACCTTGCATTTATTCTCCTTACGGCCCGCTACATAAATCTCAGTCGTGGAAATACTTCTATGGCCGAGTAATTCCGATACAGACTTTAAATATGCATCTTTGTTTATAAGAGTCTATGCAAAGTTTTATTTAAACCAATGCACAAGTGTATTCAAGGAATATTTATTTCAAGTCAATCCTTTAGTGGGTAGTGATAAACTTTGAACATAATTTTGAAAAAATTTTAAAATCCAACGTGCGTGAGATTTTCTTGTTACAGCCCCGCCTTTTGAATCTTCAAAATAAAATGAGGATTATCCCTGTTAATCCGGATTCTATCCAAAGTTTTCCAACCACCATATGTAGTACCCCGAATTTTTTAATCCCAAAATTCAAAAGTAAACTTATTTGGAAAAAGAGATTCACACCTAAAAACATGGCTTTGGAAACTTATTACATTGATAAACTTATAAAATATGTATCAATCATATGGTGGGTTTTTTATGCGAGTGCCTGTGATGAACAAAGGTTTCCAGGCATCAGCGGGGTAAAAGGCACAGCCGTTGAAGACAAAAACAGATCGGTTAAAATGCTGATTGTTTTGTTTTCGAAAAATAGGTATAAATTTTATTCAGAATGCTTTTTCAGGCATGTTCATATTCGCCCATCGAGAATGGCTGCTTTTTTCCTCCAGGTGTTGACTATTTTCGGGTGAAATCTTAATTTAGAGTTTTGTTAATCATTAAACCTGGATAATCTCCATGGAAAAAATAAATAATGAATATGCCATCCGGAACATGACCCGTGGCGAACTGAATTTGGTGGTTGAGTGGGCAGCCAAAGAGGGCTGGAATCCGGGACTTTTTGATGCAGACTGTTTTTTTAAAGCCGATCCCACAGGTTTTTTTGTGGGATTGCTCAAGGGGGAACCCATTGCCAGCATTTCTGTTGTTAAATACGGTACCTCCTTTGGGTTTCTGGGGTTTTATATTGTTCGGCCGGAATTTCGGGGCAAGGGGTATGGACTGAATCTCTGGCGTCATGGCATGAAAACCCTTGAGGGTCGAAATGTAGGGCTTGACGGAGTTATGGACCAGCAGTCCAATTATAAAAAATCCGGATTTAAACTTGCCCATGGAAATATCCGTTACCAGGGGACAGGGGGAGGTCGTCTGCCGGCCAGCCATGAATTTGTTCCCCTCTCCCGGGTTCCGTTGGCGCAGTTTCATCGTTATGATCGGTCTTTTTTTCCGGAAGATCGGAAACTGTTTATGGA
>JAFLJU010000053.1 GCA_022712835.1 Desulfobacteraceae bacterium | reverse complement strand
AAAATAGATTCTTTGCACAATGATAGGCGTTGTCCCCCTCCTGAAGCCTGGCAACCTCATTCCATGCAGATAATACCCTGTAAAGGCGCTCAAGCATCTTGTCTGGTTTCTTGCCTGGTTTTTGTTTTTCTTGTAAAACATCTCTTATTTCAAAAGCGGCCGCCGCCCGGCCATACGCCATGCGGTTAACGGCAACCCTGCCAAGCAGATCCCAGTTTTTGCCCCCTTCCGGGTCAAGACGGATGAGTCTTCTGGTTGTCGCCTCACACGCCTGCCATTTTTCAAGGGCAATTTGGCAGTGAAACTGCAACAGAAGATGGTGTTTTTTAACCCTTTGCCCCCTTTTTACATGGGTGATTTTTGCAATTGCCTCCAGGGCGTTTTCATAATTTTCCAGGCGATACCAGGCAAAAGCAAGGTGATAGAGATAAAAGGGCCTAGGGTTATCCTCATCCATGGCAATCAGCTTATGATAGGTCTGAATCGCTCCAGGCAAATCATCGGCCTGCATTTGATAATTACCCAAATTATGCCAGAGATTTCTTTTTTCAGGGTAAAGTATTGTTCCCTGTTTCAGGAAGGTGATTGCCTGGTCAAACCGGTTTAATCCGCTGCTGGCCTGGGCGGCATAGGAAAAACAATAAGAAGGGGGGCTGTTTGTAGCAAGCAAATAAGACAGGGTCCCAAGACAGTCCTCATACTGCTCATTTTGAAGCCGTTCATAAGCCTTTTTAAGAATCTCATATTCCCCGGGGCTTATTTTTTCTTCTGCCCCAAGGCAGGCAACCGGTAACCACAGCAAAATAATAATAAAATACCGCATAATTAATCCAGGGAAAATGACAGGGGAATATCCACACGAACAGCAACCTTCTTCCCCTGGAATTTTGCCGGAATAAAAGTCCACTTTTTTACCGATTTCAACGCAGCCTTTTCAAAATATCCAACCGGGTCAGCCTGGATGATCCGGGCATTGAGAACCTTTCCACCGGCACTCACCGCACACCGGACAAACACCTTGCCCTCAACACCCTGGCCCTTGGCCCGGGGCGGGTACATGGGAGGGCTGTAATGCTTGAGCCTTGGCGGGCTGTCAACAACCGCCATGTCATAGATGCCCGTCGTTCCGGGGGCGGTTTTGACAGCTGTTGTTTTAATGGGTTCAGGGGCAGCCGCGGGCAAGGGCATGGTGGCTGCCATGGTGGGTATCGTTTCCATTTTCAAGGGATTCATCTGTATCTGAATGGGATCTATTTTTTCTCTTTTGGGTATTTTTTTGGGAGGTAATTTGGAAAGCCGGAGCATCTTTTTGGGGAGAATTCTTATCTGTTTTTGCCTTTCCAGGGGAGCCGCCAGGGGAACAAGCTGAACCGGGCTGATGAGCGCAGGTATTGCGACTTCTGGCTTTCCACTCATCAGGGGGGCCATAAGGCAAAACACCAGGGAGAAACAAAGGGTTCCCAGCAGGGATCCGGTAAGTCTGAGGGCAGGCATCATTATTCCCCAGCCTTTGCAGCGACGCTTAAATGGGTAACACCTGCAAGGCGGCAGGCGTCCAGAACCTTTATGGTGGTTCCTGTGGGACAATTTTTATCCGCAACAATCACCACGCTTCCCCCGGGCACTTCAGCCAGAAAGCTATTCATTCTCCCTTTGATGTTATGAATATCAATTTCATGCCCTTCAATAAAGATCCGGCCGGCGGAGGTGATGCCGATAAGCATGGAAACTTTTTCCCTGGCGACTGCGGAAGCAGCCTGGGGCCGGTTCACCTCCACCCCGGACTCACGTACAAATGAAGTTGCCACAATAAAAAAAATGAGGAGAATAAAGACCATATCAATGAGCGGCGTCATATCAATTTGGGTAATATCCTCTGAATAAATTTTTCGTCTTCGCATCCTTATCTCCTAGTCTGACAACAGGGTTCCTGTTTTTCGTTGGATTCCGACCTGCCTGCGGAGGGCACCTCTTTTGAGAAAAACCACGGCCAGAATTCCCGGGACGGCAATAAACAAGCCAAACTGTGTGGTTACCATGGCCTCGGATATACCGCCGGCCAGGGCTTGGGGATTGGCCAATCCAAACCTTGCAACAGACTGGAAGGTCTTTATCATTCCGGTTACAGTGCCAAAGAGTCCTAGAAAAGGTGCCAGGGTGGCAAGCACCTTTATTGTTGAAATTTGGCAGATGTGTTTTTCTCCTGCCTGCTCCTGCAAGAATAAAAGCAAAACCTTGTCATGGCGGATACTACCGGTTTTTAGATAAACAAAGGTTTTTTTGATTTGTTCAATCTCATAACTAGGCTTTTTTTGCCAAATGGGAAGATGATAAAAAACCTCAAACCACATCCAGAGGCAGCACAGGATCAGGGGATACATAGTGATCCCCCCCGTCTTTAAATAGTGTTCAAAAATTGTGATAATACTTTCCATCACATTTACCCTTTAGAAATACGTGCAATGGAGAGACGCGCAATTATTCCCATGCCGCAAACTTCCATGTCTTCCACCAGAAGCACCACCCGCCTTTTTAAAAAGTGGTGGGCCAAAAGAAGCGGAATGGCAATACCCAATCCCGCCTGTGTGGTGACCAATGCCTCGGAGATACCTGTGGACATCATCCGGGGATCACCGGTTCCAAAAATGGTAATGGCCCGGAAGGTGCTGATCATACCGGTAACCGTGCCAAGCAGGCCCAACAGAGGCGCAATGGAGGCCAGCACACCAATGATGGAAAGAAAGCGCTCCTGTTTTCCCTGTTCCGTCATGATTTTTTCTTCAACAAGCATATCAAGGAAATCAATGGTTCTGTTTTCCGAAGAAACGCATGCCGCCATCACCCTTGCAGCAGGGCATCTATTTATTTTTGACAAGGCATTTTGTACCTGGTCTGAAGCGTCTGCCTGATCCAACAATTGCTGTTTTCTTCTTTGACCCAGCCGTTTTTGCGTGAAGAGATGCAAGGTTTTAATAAGGGTGAATATTATTCCGATGAGACCTGCAACAAGAATTGGATAGAGCAAAACACCGCCAGCCTCAACCCAGCTCTCAACGCCCTGTCTTTGTTCTGATGCCCGGATAGCGGTGCCGTCTGTTATATCCAGGGGCAAATTATCCGATTCGCCGTTAAGCCATGCCAAAAGCTGTTTGCGCTGTTTCCCCTGTGCTTTAACTGACAGACCCGGTTGGCCTGCCTGGGGCAGAACAAAACAGACCTCTTCATTATCCTGGTATCCCAGGAAAAAGCCGCCAGCACGATAAAGAGTTACGTTCTGAAGCTGCCCGTTTATCCTGATGACCTCGGTACTTTTCTTCTCAATCCTGCCGGTTGCCTTTATATCGTCAAAAAGAAGAGAGGTATAAGCCTGCATCTCTTTTAATCCCAAAAAAGATTCTTGCTTCAAGAACCAGGATATCACCCAGGGCATCATGGGCGGTGGCTTCAATTTGAATACCCAGATAATACCTTAAATATTGAAGTTTGTATTTGGGTATAACACCATTCGGATCCAGGTGCCTGGCCAACTTCAATGTACAAATCACCTTCTTTGGGTTAACACCTTCTTTAACGAGCATATCAACATCAAATTTAGCATTGTGGGCGACAAGAATATTGGTATCATC
>JAFLJU010000278.1 GCA_022712835.1 Desulfobacteraceae bacterium | reverse complement strand
TTTACCCGAAGGGAGAAAAACGAAATTACCAGGGCAAGCCCGATACTGATGGTAAGGGAGATGATGGCAGCTAAAAAAATGTGATACCAGGCTGGGTTTGGCGTGTGATACAGGATCAGGGCAAGGGAATAGGCACCAATGCCGAAAAACATGCCATGGGCAAAAGACAGGATGCCGGTATATCCCAACAACAGATCAAAGGATGCCACCACAATGGTGAAAATCATTATTTTGGCCATCACATCCATGAGTTTAAAGGAGGGGAATATAAAGGGCATGACAGCTAAAACAGCGATGATGCCGATTTGAAGGTATCCAAAAGAGGTCACCCCTTTATTGGTATTGGGCCTGTTGTGCTCTTCTAATGTCAATTGATTTGCCATGCTGATACCCATTTGTTAATCTTTCCCGAAAAGCCCTTTTGGGCGGATTAAAAGAATGACTGCCATGATCATGAAATTCACCCCAAGTGCCATCTTAGGCACCAGGAATGCCACATAGTTAAACGAGAGCCCCACAATGATGGCCCCCACAAAACTGCCCGTGACAGATCCCATACCACCAATGATGACAACGATCAGGGCAAAGATAAGAAATTGATCTCCCATACCCGGGTCAACGGCCTGGTTAAAGACCGCCATCATGGTACCACCAATGGCTGCAAGGCCAGCTCCGGCGGCAAAAATAAGGGTGAAAATACGGCTGATATTATACCCGGTGGTCCTGACGATTTCCGGGTTTTCAACCCCTGCCCGGACAATGATCCCAATCTTTGTTTTTTTCAAAAGATACTGGAGGGTGGCAAAGATACCCACACCCACTACAATGGTGATGATCCTGAAATATTCGATAAAGACGCCATAGATGATGATGCTTTCCAGGAACCCAAAGGGGATCGGAACAACTTCATTATTCACACCCCAAATGATTTTTAAAAATTCCACGATGACAAAGGAAACGCCCACGGTGGCTAACAGCTGCATCAGGTGATCACCATACACTTTCTTGATCACTAACTTTTCCGTGGCAACACCTAAAAGTGCGCCCACAAGCCCGGATATTAAAAGGGCCATTAGCAGGTAAAAAAGACTGGCAGGCAGGGAAGCGGTTTCTATCCATCCCAGGCTGTTAAAGAAATTTAACACGGTAAATCCAGCATAGGCACCAAAGGCAAAAAAGGCGGCATGGGCCAGATTGAGCACATCCATGAGACCAAAAATCAGCGTCAGACCGGATGCGATGAGAAAAATTAACATGCCAAAGGAAATCCCGGCCACGGTGAGAGTGAGATAGGTGACAAGATCGATCCAGATCAGTGGCAAAAGAAGCAGGCCAAGGCCCATGGCCCAATTCAGACGGGTTTTAAATTTGGGATTAGCGGTGATGGCCAGTGTTTGAGTTGTCATTTTTCAAATCCCCAAATATTTTTTCATCATTGTTTTATCCTTTGCCAGCTCCTTAATCATGCCGTGAAAAACCACTTGTCCGCCATCCAGGATAAAGCAGTCTGATCCCACCTGAAGGGCCAGGTTAAAGTTTTGCTCCACCAGGATCACCTTTGTTTTATTTTTAATTCTTAAAAGGGCTTCTCCCAGCTGATCCACAACAATAGGGGCAAGCCCCTTGGAGGGTTCGTCAATGAGAAGAAGGGCATGGTCACAGACAAAGACCCGGGCAATGGCCAGCATCTGTTTTTGCCCGCCGGATAAGAGGCCGGCCTTTGTTTTCCAGAACTTTTTCAATGCGGGAAAAAGCGCTAAAACTTCTGTGAGGTTGGCGTCTGTTTTTTCATTTTCCTCAATCATGGAGAGGCGAAAGTTTTCCTCCACGGTTAAATTAAACAGGACGGCTCGGTCCTCGGGCACAAAGCCCATGCCCATGCGGGCAATCTCATGGGTCTTTTTTGCTTCAATCCTGTGACCGTTAAAATGGATACTCCCTGTGGATGCAGGGTAAAGGCCCATAATGGTTTTTAAGGTAGTGGATTTGCCAGCGCCGTTTCTGCCCAGAAGAATGGTGGCGTCTCCCGGCGCCACGTTCAACGTGACGCCCTGGAGAATATGATGTTGCGCAATATGGGTGTGAACATTATCAAGGGACAACAGAACATCATCCATTTTTAACACCTCCACCGAGATATGCCTTGAGCACGTCTTCGTTGTTGGACACTGCCTCGGGTGTATCATCACAGATGATCCGGCCTTCCTGGAGAACCGTTATGGAATCTGAGACTGCCATGATCATATCAAACTTATGCTCCACCAAAAGAATGGTCCTGTTTCTCAGTGCCTTGATCTCCTGGATAATCTCAAGGATGGCGGGTACGTCTTCCAGGCTCATTCCGGCGGTGGGTTCATCCAGCAAAAGGACATCGGGGTCCAGGGCCAGGAGGATTGCAATTTCAAGTTTTCGCTGTTCCCCATGGGTGAGCAGACTGGCCTCGGACATGGCCTTGTCATCCAGCAGCACCTGCTTAAGAAAGCCATGGGCCATTTCTTCCAGTTCCGGGTACTTTTTAAAGTGTTTCCAGAAAACCATGCCCACATCTTCTTTGGCCTGGAGGGCCAGGCGGACATTCTCCAATACCGTGAGGCAAGGAAAGATGTTGGTCAACTGGAAGGACCTGCCAATGCCCAGGTTGGTCCTTTTGGCCACCCCTAATTTTGTAATATCCCTGCCATTGAGAAACACCTGACCGGATGTAGGGGTGTACTGGCCTGAGATCAGGTTGAACAAGGTGGTCTTACCGGCCCCATTGGGGCCGATAATGGATTTTAAACTAAAGGGATCCACTGTGAAATTCAGCTTGTCCACGGCAATGTGGCCACCAAACTGGATGGATAAATCCTTTGTTTCAATAGCAGGTGCTAAATTCATATACGCTCCTGTTAATTGCTTGTGTTTCTAATGGGGATATCCATGTCTTTGTATGAAATCACTTTTGTGACTTCCGGGATACCCCATGCAATACCTTTTCTATTAACGATTTTAAAGGCATACATATCCTGAAGTGCCTGGTGGTCTTCTTTCCTGAAGACCATTTCACCTTTAGGCGTCTGAAAGTGCATGCCTTCCATGGTTGAAATCAAGGTTTCGGTTTCTGTTGTTTTGGCCTCTTTTAATGCTTTCACCACTGCCATGGCAGCACTCATGCCACCACAGGTGAAAAAATCCGGTGGTGTATTAAAGCGTTTAAAATGCTCTTTTACCAGCCAGTCATTGACTTCGTTTTTCGGGCTTTCATAGTAGTAATAGTTGCCGCCTTCTGCGCCAACCAGATTTTTATAGGTTTTAAGAACATCAATGATATTACCGCTAACAGCCATCTGGATGTTGTACCGTTTGTCCAGTTTCATTGCATTGAGTTTGGCTGTGGGATTATTTTTACCGGCCCAGTAAATGGACAGATACTTTTTACCTTTTACCTTGCTCATGGCCTTGATGATCCGTTGGGCTGGGGCTGTAAAATCAACTGTGTTCAAAGGCATATATTCTTCATGAACCACCTTGGCACCGGTGGCAGCTAACGCTTCTTTAGCCGTTGCAACCCCATCGCGACCAAAGGTGTAGTCCTGAGCAATATAGGCCACGTTTACACCGGGACCACCAATGGCTGTTGCCCCTGCAATGGCATCCTGGGATGAGTTTCTGCCGGTCCTGAAGATATATCGGTTCCAGGCTTTTCCAGTGATGGAGTCTGCCACAGCCGGCTCAACAATGAGGATTTTCTTAAATTCTTTGGCAACAGGAAGACAGGCCATGGCCACGGCAGAAGATACCGGACCGACTGCCAGGTCGACTTTGTCATCCTGAAAAGCAGCGGTCAAAAGCTGTTTACCCATATCCGGTTTCATGTGAGTATCTTTAACAATCACTTCAATGGGTCGTCCAAGAACTTCAAAGGTTCCCTGGGTGGCATATTCAAGACCCAGTTTGAATCCTTCCACTGCCTGCTTGGCATAGGCTTCGTAAGGTCCGGTCAGGCAGGCGAGCTGGGCAATTTTTATGGGTTGCGCTGCTCGCAGAGGGGAAGAAAGGATAAGGGTGGCCATAATCAGACAGGCCACTTTTAAGATGTGTCTTTTTTCCATTTTATGCTCCTTTTGTAAGGGTTATTACCGGTCGCAGTTAGCGATGATGAATTCCTGATGGATTTTAATATAGCAAACTTCATACCAATCCTCCCAAAAACATGGAACCGCGCTAAAATCAAGTCTTTTTGAGATATTTTAATTTATTTTCTACTTTCGAAGTGTCCATTAATCCGGACATATTTTTAAGCGGGGATGTTCAAATGAAAACGCCATCTAATGACTTGAGTAAAGTGTCCTAAAACCCAAACAGGTGTCGGTATTCTGGACATACGTTTACATATTGAGTTTTTTAAGCCGGTCATACAATCCAGATCTGCTGATTCCTAAGAGCCTTGACGCCTTGGAACGATTTCCGTTTACCTTCTTTAGACAAAGGATGATGGCATTTTTTTCTGCTGTTTCAACGATGGCTTTTAAAGACTGGCTTGACGGTCCATAGGATGAATCGGACATCGCCTGGGGAATCGCAAGGTTATTTGGAGTGATGACCCCATGATCCGCAAGAATCATGGCACGCTCAAGCATATTCTCAAGTTCCCTGATATTGCCCGGCCAGTGATACCTTTCCAAGGCCGCCATTGCACTATCCGAGATGGGAATTTTTTTCTTGTCCAGCTTAAAGGAGAGCTTGTCGAGCAATACTTCTGTCAAGAACTCAAGATCATCCATCCGCTCTATTAAAGAAGGAATCTGTATGGACATCACGTTTAGCCTGAAATACAGATCAGACCGAAAATGCCCTGCCTGACACATTTCCTTCAGATTTCTGTTGGTTGCCGCAATCACCCGGACATCTACTTTGATGGTTTTATTCCCGCTGATTCTTTCAAATTCCTTTTCCTGGAGCACACGCAAGAGTTTTGCCTGCATATTCAGTGGCAGATCGCCAATTTCGTCCAGAAAGATGCTGCCGGTATCTGCCAATTCAAATTTTCCTTTTTTACCGCCTTTTCTGGCTCCTGTGAATGCACCGCTCTCATAGCCAAATAGTTCGGATTCAATTAACTCCGTAGGAATGGCAGCACAGTTAATTTTTATAAATGGTTTAGATTTTCTCCGGCTCCCATGATGGATAGCATGGGCAAAAAGTTCTTTTCCGGTACCGCTCTCTCCGGTTAAAAGAACGGTCGAAATCGTTTGCGACGCTTTTTTTGCCATTTTGATGGTCTGCAAAATTGCCGCGCTCTGTCCTGAGATATGATCCCAGGTATACGTGGTTGTATTGATCTGGGAGAGGACCTTTTCATAATGTTTGAGCTTTGATTCGAGCAGTCTGTTATTTTTAATGATCTCTTTCATGTTCTCAACAGTTTCGAAAAGGACCATTCCAAATCCGTAAGCTACATGATTGTCTTCATCCATGACGGGAATCCGATGAACAACAGCCGTTTTTCCGTTGACAAATGTATGCTTCCAGGCGATTTCCGCCTGTTTGCTTTTAAAAACAGCAGGCCATCGTGTGTTTTTATCCAGCTCAATGGCGCTTTTACCGATCATATCTTTTTTATTATAATTCAGAAATTGGGCAAAAGCCTTGTTCAACATTTGAACCTTCATGTTTTTATCAACCAGGATAATGGGGATGGGAATGGGATCAAAAATCTTTTCCATGGTCTTTATCAGTTCTGTTCGTTTAATCGATTCGTTTTTCAAAGGGAGGAGCTCCTCATTAGATTAATATGCAAAAACTGTATTTGAAACCGGAATCAATGTCAAATCATCTGTCGACGAGCACTATTTTTATTACCGGTCATCTTAAAATATATTGTATAAATCATGATTATGATGCAAAAAAGCGCTGAAGAAAAAAAGGTATTTTTCTTGCGGATTTAATGGGTCTGCTATAGATTGTTCAAATACTGAGGACGTCAATGACAGGGGTAAGAAATGACAGATAATTATGCAAAAATTGTTCAAGATAACCTTAATCGACTATATGGTAATCTGCCCAAAGACCTGGCAAATAATCTTCCAGGAGAACAGGAGGACGGCCGTTTTGCTTTTGATGCATTTGGAGAAAAATGTCTGATTGGACCCAATGGGATTCGTCTTGGTGATAAAGAACACTCTTCTGTGTTTGGTATTTTAATATCGCTTTATGCTTTGAATGCCTGTCCTGACATTTGCGTTCTTTCTCCGTTCAAAGCCTTCAAAGAATTTTCAGACAGTATGCCTTATGCGGGCGCTTTTACAACCCATACGGAACAACTTTTAGTCCCTCATGTAGACAAAATCAAAGCATCGGTCCAAATCGTTACTGAAACACTTAAGGGGGAAGCATCTCCTGATGGTGCCGGGGGGGATTTTTCTTTTGTTGTTTATCCGCTGCCGAAAATTGCGCTCTGCTATATCTTTTATGAAGCAGATGACGATTTTCCGGCTTCTGCAACTTGTCTGTATTCAAATAACGCGCAGCAGTTTTTACCCATCGATGGCCTTGCCGATGTGGGAGAATACTGCTCCAGAAAAATTTTAGACCTGATTGA
>JAFLJU010000621.1 GCA_022712835.1 Desulfobacteraceae bacterium | reverse complement strand
AAGGAGAATCGTATGAAAGTGAAACGTTTATTGGTCATCGGTTTTATCGCAGTGGTTTCAATGGCATTCTGCCAGTCGGCATTTGCCAAGGATAGAATTGTATTCGGCGGCGGACCTGCCGGCGGTACTTTCCAGGTGGTTGCCAATGCAATCCAGGTATTCAAACCCATGAAGGCAGTATCTGAGTTCAAGGTACAGGCCCAGTCATCAGCCGGTTCCGTGGAAAACTTACGAAAAACAAACTCCGGCAAACAGCAGATGAGCGTTGTTTATTCCGGACATGTTTATCTGGGCCGCAATGGTATGATGAAAAATGATACTAAAAAATACGAAGACGTTCTGGCCGTTGCATGGCTCTACGGCGCGCCTGCTCAGCTGGTTGTCCGTGCTGATTCCGGTATTAAAAGCGTAAAAGATCTGGTAGGTAAAAAAGTGGGCGTGGGAAATGCCGGCTCCGGTGCCTTTGCCAATTGCGAACTTTTTTTCGGCCACATGGGTGTCTGGGACAAAGTTGAAAGAAATGCAATGGGTTACAACGATGCCGCCCAGGCCTTTGGTAACAAACAACTGGACGCTTTCTGGCTGTTCACCGCCTTCCCTTCCGGTGCCGTTATCATGGCCGCCCAGACCAATGACATCGCCCTTGTTAATCTGGACGCAGATGCAAAAGCCAGTGGGTTTTATGACAAATATCCCTATTTTGCAAAACTTGCTGTTCCTGCCAATACCTATAAAGGGGTAGATTATGATTCTCCTTCTTTCCAGGATTCCGCCCTGTGGGTAGCAAACTCCAAAGTTTCCACTGAAGCCGTTTACAAAATGCTTTCTCTTATTTATACCGATGAAGGGCTTGCCCACATGAAACAACAGAAAAAAACCTTTAAATTCATGTCCCTAAAAACCGGAGCCGATGGTGTTGTGACTCCCTTCCATCCCGGTGCTGAAAAATTCTGGAAAGAAAAAGGTGCTTTATAAGACCTGAACCTATGTTTTTTGTTTAATGTTCAGGTACGGGGCGATCCCGTACCTGAACCAACTCCCAACAAAGTCGCCCCGATATATCTCTAATAATTTATTAGCATAGGAAGGCAAACCGTGTATGATAAACTAAATCGATTCGAGCAAATTATATTTGATACCTGCTCGGTGTTCTTGGTCGTTTTCTACTCCTGGGCGGCTGTGATTCAGCCCATGGCCACCCAGTATCACAGGGGGGTATATGTTATTATCACCTATGTTCTTGTCTTCCTTTTGTACAAAGCCAAAACAAAAATCGGGCGAGTCATTGATTATCTGCTGATCCTGCTTTCCGCCATCTCCATCGGGTATTGGATGTTCATGTTTGAGGTCATCAACTACAGGACCGGGGCCGAAACCCAAATCGACATGGTGTTTGCCATCATAGGTGTGATCATTGGTATTGAACTTGCCAGGCGGGTGGTGGGAAGTGTGTTTGTGATCCTGGGCACCGTCATGCTGCTCTATGGGGTTTTCGGGCATATGGCACCGGATCTTGTTTCCCATGCAGGAGCTCCCTTTACAGAACTTTGTGTCAGTATTTTCTATAAGAGTGACGGGGTGTTTGGTATCATGGCCAATGTGTTGGCCACCTATGTGATTCTTTTTGTTCTGTTTGGCTCCTTTTTGGAAAAATGCGGGGCCCAGAAATTTTTCATCGACTGGCCCCTGGCAGCGGTGGGGCATAAAATCGGCGGGCCGGGCAAGGTTTCTGTTATTGCTTCGGGCCTGTTTGGCTCCATTTCCGGGTCTGCCATTGCCAACACCGTATCAACGGGTATGTTTACCATCCCCATGATGAAAAAAGCAGGGTTTAGACCCCACATCGCCGGTGCCATCGAGCCTGCTGCCTCCATTGGCGGGATGTTCATGCCCCCCATCATGGGAGCAGGTGGATTTATCATGGCGGAACTTACCGGGGTTCCCTATTCAACCATCATGCTGGTAGCCATTTTTCCGGCCTTTATGTATTTTTTCTCGGTTTTCTGCATGGTCCATTATGAAGCCAAAATGTACAATATCGTGGGAGAAAAATCCGAATTTTCCCCCATGGAAATTTTCAAGAAACAATGGTTTTATATGGTTCCCCTGATTGTTATCACTATTTTCATGCTCTATGGCTTTTCTCCGGGGTATTCGGCTATTCTAGGGCTTGTCTCCTGTATCGCCGTCTCCTATGTTAGAAAAGACACCAGGATCGGGCCCAAACGATTTATTGAGGCATCCAGAGCCGGAACTGAAAACAGCTTGAAAATTGGCGCCACCGTGGGCGTCATCGGGATTATTATCGGGGTGCTGACATTTTCCGGTCTGGTGTTGACCTTTGCCGATATCATGATTGAACTTGCAGGGGGCTCCCTGCTGCTCACCATACTTTTGATTGCCCTGGCATCGCTTGTTCTGGGGATGGGGGTTCCGGTAACGGCTGCCTATCTGATCACCGCCGTTGTGGCCGTACCAGCCCTGACCCATCTGGGGGTAAATCAAATAGCCGCTCACATGATCGTGTACTGGCTGTCCCAGGATTCAAATATCACCCCGCCGGTGTGTATTGCCGCCTTTGCAGGGGCAACCATTGCGAAGGCCAACATGTGGCGGACGGCTTTTTCAGCCTTTAAATTTGCCAAATTCCTTTATCTAGGTCCGATTTTGTTCGGATATGTTCCGGGATTTTCCCTTGATGGAAGTCGCATGGATATTGTAAAGGCTTTTATTGCGATCTTTTTCGCCACCTGGGCTTATTCCTGGTTTTTAAGCGGTATTTGGGTCAAAACCCTGAAAAATTTATTTTCCAAGAAAGCATCTTCCTAAAAGGTATCTTCGTTAAAAGGTATCTTTTTAGAAAGCATTTTCTTAGAACGGTATAACAATTTGTCCTGCAAAAAAATGATGACTCACCCCTGGCACCCGGTTCCTGATAGGAGCCCTTGCCAGGGGTGATTTTTATTGAGGGCAAATCACAAAAAATTTTATTCGTTGCGCAATCAACTTTTTTATACCATATTATCTTGAAACAAATTTTTATCCCAGGCAGATCATGGTCAAACGGTTGGATTGCGGATCATCGAACGGGGATGTAAACCTTAAGAAATGAAATGAACGTATGGATAAATATGATCGCGTCATCGATTCTTCCATTGGATATCTGGTGGGCAGGACCTCAAGGGCCATTATAAAACGGTTGACTAAAAAATTTGCAGATGCAGGATTTGATATCAGTTATGAACAATGGAGTATTCTCATCCATTTGTACCGCAAAGACGGGCAGACCCAGCAGGAGCTGTCTAATATCGCTGTAAAGGATAAGGCGGCTATCACGCGACTGCTGAATGTACTTGAAAAAAAGAACATTGTGTTACGAATACCGGACCGGACCGATAAAAGAAGTAATCTGGTCTATCTGACCAATAAGGCCAAGGAGTGCCAGGAAGATCTCATGGCCCTGGTGGAAGAGATGCTTAGTGAGGCGGACAAGGGAATTTCCTTTGAAGAAATGGAACAATGCAGAACCACCCTGAACAAAATTTTTATGAATTTTGATAACTAAAGATTTACAATTCCACCAATTTATTTTGGATGGCATACCGGGATAATTCTGTGTTATTTCTGATGCTCAGCTTTTTTAAAATTCTTGCCCGGTAGGTATCAACGGTTTTTACGCTGAGATTGTAGGAGATGGCAATTTCCCGGTTGGTATTACCGATTGCAAGTTTTCGAAGAACCTGGAGTTCCCGCATGGACAGGGATTCTGTCAGACTTTTATCCTTATTGCCCCGGATGACCCTTAGGGCCAGTGCCTCGCTTGCTTTTTCCGTGAGATACCGCCCGCCGTCATTGATTTTCTTGACAGCAGCCACCAATTGCTCCGGCGCAGATTGTTTGGTGACATATCCCATGGCACCCGCTTCAATGGCCCGGATAACATATTGTTCCTCATCATGCATGGTCAGAATGAGTACGGGAATATCCGGGCAGTAGCTGCTCATGCGTGCCACCACCTCAAGTCCGTCCATCCCGGGCATGGAGATATCAATCACAGCCACATCCGGCTTTTTTTCCATGGCCTGGTCAAAGGCAGTTTCCCCGTCGGCAGCTTCGGCAATCACCTTTATCTCATTGCAGTCCTCAAGCACTCTTCTCAAGCCTTCCCGGACAATAGAATGGTCGTCTGCTAGCAATACCGTGATCATGGTTCTCCTTTTATCTTTACTTTACAACAGATTTTTGTTCCCCTTGACGGAGCGGTTTCAATGGTCAGTTTCCCACCGACAAGGTTTGCCCTTTCCTGCATGCCCTCCAGGCCAAATCCGTTTCGGTTTGTGATGTTGTCGGGATCAAATCCGCATCCATCATCTTTAATCGTGAGCACAATTCCCTCCTGATCCGTTCTCAATTCAACCAGAATGGAAGTGGCCCTGGAGTGCCTCAACGAGTTGGTAACTGCTTCCTGACCGATTCTGTACAGGGCAGTGGCAAGGGTTTTGTCAATTTCCGGCAGATCATCATTCTGAAAGACGCATGAAATATTGGATCTCTTCTCAAAATCAGACACCAGGGACTCCAGGGCATCGGCTAACCCTAGGTCATCCAGAACCCGGGGCCTCAGACGGTAGGCCATATCCCTGACATCTTCTATGGTATCATCAATAAGCGCACTCATTCTTGCTGCTCGTTCCAGGGCATTGGCGTCAATTTTTGTCAAATATTTTTCAATCCATACCGAATCAATGCGCAGGGCTGTCAGCACCTGCCCCAGGTGATCGTGGAGTTCCTGGGCCATCAGTTCTTTTTCCCGTTCCTGGGAGGCAATGATATTTTTAGACAAATTTTTTAGATTGGTCTGGGCCTTTTCCAGCTGGGCCGTCCGCTTTGTGACCTGGCCTTCCAGGTCCAGGGAATATTGTGATAATTTTTCCTTGGCAATCTGCAAGTCTTTCTGAGCCAAATTTTTTTCAGTAACATCCACGCTGACGGCGAGGGAACGAATAATCTCTCCTTTTTCATTTCTGACCCCGTAACAGGAAAGCATGATATCTATTTTTTCCTGGTTTTTTTTAACATAGGTGTAGGGAACATCCTTGCAGAATCAAGTGCTGAAAAACCGGGGAAAAATAACATTTATGGCAAACTTTTTTGATTTCTTTGTGAAAAATCGGGTGAGCTGCTTCCCGATGACTTCATCGCGTTGATACCCCATGATCTCAACCCAGTGGTCGGATACATGGATAATCCTTCCTTTAGTATCAATAGAGTGGAGCATAATGGGGGTTTTGTGGTAGATGTGCCGGTATCTTTCTTCACTCAGGCGCAATTTTTTTTCAGCTTGCTGTCGCCGGGTGATTTCC
>JAFLJU010000052.1 GCA_022712835.1 Desulfobacteraceae bacterium | reverse complement strand
GAGGAGGTGCAAACAAACCCTGTATTAAAGGTTACCAAGGGAGATCAGGTTGTTTTGAAACTAAGGAGTTCTGATGTGACCCACGGGTTTGCCATGAAGGCATTCGGGATATACATTTCAAAGGGTATTGATCCGGGTCAGACAATTTATGTAAGATTTAAAGCCGATAAAACAGGAACCTTCATGTTTGCATGCACTGTGTTCTGTGGAGATATTCATCATTCCATGAAAGGCACCCTGATTGTATCGGAAGTTGTCTCAGAAATCGTCTCCGAAGTCATCCCAGAAGTTGTAACCCAATGAGTCCATAAAGATGACCCAAAAAAAGATATTTTTTTTATTACTTTTAAGTTTTGAACTGGCCGTTATCATCCCCCTGGCAATCGCCATGCTTCCCCGGGAAAAAAGCATTCGACATATTTCCATTAATGCGGAAAAATTCAAATATTCTCCTTCAAAAGTGGTTGTCAATAAAGGGGATACCATTATTTTACGTTTTTCTTCCCTGGATGTCACCCATGGATTTTATCTGGATGGATATCCCGTGGAACTCATGGCAAACAAAGGGACCACCTTTCGAAAAACCTATTCTGATCAAGCACCTGGCCATATTTTTGGACATGAATCCTCCCTTTTGAATAAAGACTGGATGCGAACCGCTTCCGTCAAGCTCACCGCTTCCAAATCCGGTAAGTTTGTCTTTCGCTGCACCAAAATATGTGGGAACCTCCACCCCTTTATGACAGGAGAGTTAATTGTTAAGCCAAACACGCTGTATCACTTTGCCGTGAGCTTCTCCATCTGGATCACATTTTCAGTCCTCCTTTTAATTCTTTATAAAAACAAGACCCCAAAAGCACCGTTCAAGCGCATCAATATTCTTGACACCTTTCCCCGGCTCAAAAAGCTGATTCACCATCGGGGATTTCAATTTGCCTTTATTCTGCCCAATTTCATTATTTTTTACCTATTCATACTCTCAAGCCTTGGGGGAAGCCCCGTGGGGAACAGAAATATTGCCATTGTTTTTGTCTGGATTCTCTGGTGGTTTGTATTAAAGGCCATCCTGGTTCCCTTTGGGGGCAGAATCTGGTGTTTTGTCTGTCCTCTGCCCGCACCTGCCGAATGGCTCAGCCGAAAACGAATAACCGCTGTTAAATTTATTCCCCACCGCTACAGGGGACTTTATCATCGGTTTACCGGTCTTGAACATGACTGGCCCAAAAAACTGCAAAACGTCTGGCTCCAAAACATATTATTTTTACTCATGATATCATTTGGTATGATCCTGATCACCCGGCCCATAGCCACTGCCTTTCTTTTCATCGTCATTTTAGGAATCACTTTCTTACTTTCCCTGATTTTCCGGCACCGGGTTTTTTGCAGATACATCTGCCCTGTGGGAGGGTTTTTGGGAATGTATTCCATGGCCTCGATGACAGAGATCAGGGTCAAGGACAAAGAGGTTTGTAAAAAGCATAAAGAAAAATCATGTTTTTCCGGTGGTCCAAACGGATGGGCCTGCCCCTGGAATCAGTACATTGGCAAGATGAATCGTAATACCGACTGCGGTCTTTGCACCGAATGCATCAAAAGCTGCCCCAAAGATAATATCGGTATTTTTATCCGACCCTTTGGCCAGGATAAAAATTTTAAAGGATATGATGAGATGTACAACCTCATTATCATGCTGGTGGTGGCCATTGTGTTCAGTGCGGTTATGCTGGGCCCCTGGGGATTTCTCAAGGACGCGGCCAATGTTACTGAAAGTGGCCAGATTACCGCCTTTATCCTCTTCTTTTGTACGATCTGGAGTTTGGCCCTTTTCATATTTCCCGGCCTTTTTGTCCTATTTACCAAAATTTCAAACCGTCTGGCAAAAAAACCGACATCAGACCGAAAACTAACACTGGCCCTTGCCTATATCCTGATTCCCATTGGCATGTTTGCCTGGATCGCCTTCAGCCTGCCTGCCATCATGATAAATTACGGTTATATTATCTCCATATTCTCCGATCCTCTGGGGCTTGGTTGGGATCTTTTCAACCTGGCAAATGTTCATTTTAAACCCTTTATCCCCCAGTGGATCCCCTTCATCCAAGGACTGGTCCTGCTGATGGGTTTGTATCTGGGATTGACCCGGGGACATGATGCCATAAGAGAAATAATTCCCGCCCGCCCCCAACGCTGCCTGGCAATGATTTTTCCTTCTCTCTATGCCCTTTTTTGTATCAATATTTTATTAAAAATATTCATGGGTTAAAAAACGAATTTTAATCAATTGGTTGATCTGTACCGATATTCTGCTAAAATCAATTTGTGCAACCAACTTTTTATACAATTTCCAAAGGATAGCCCTATGAAAACACTTCACTTGTTTGTCATTTTTCTGGCCACACTTTTTGTTATCCCTTCGGTTCATGCATCGGAAGGATTTTCGGCTCAATTTGCAGGGCAGCAGACCGTGGCGGGTGAAAATACCATTGCGGTTACCTTTTCAAAAGGGCTGGACACCCGGCAGAATATTAATCCCTATCTGAAAATCTTCAAAAAAAAGGATCTGCCGGTGGAGGGGGCCTGGGTATTGGCCGAGGACACCCAGGTAGTCTATTTCACCAATGTGGAACCGGGAACCCAATATGTGATTCAGATCGATAAGGGTCTGAAATCCAATGCCGGACAGGTTATGGAGACCGGTGCGACGTTTAAGATCCAGACCCGGAAAGTTGCTCCCATGATCAGTTTCGGCAGCAAAGGCTTTATACTGGCCTCAAAGCTTTCCCGGGGACTTCCGGTGAATGCCCTGAACATTCCCAAAGCTGACATCGATTTTTTCAGGGTTAAACCCGAATTTATCGGAGAGTTTCTGGGAAATTTTTCCCGGGTAGACCAGATGTATTATTACCAGAGCCGAAATCTTAACAAAGTTGCCAACCTTGTCTATTCCGGCCGGTGGGATCTTGAGATCAAAAAAAATCTTCGGTCCCAGGTGAATATCCCCATCACCCACATAAAAGAATTGGAAAAACCAGGGGTCTATTTCGCCGTATTAAGGGGAGCGGGGCGCTATGAATATGGCCATAGCAGCACCTGGTTCACCATCAGTGATCTGGGACTCCATGTAAGAAAATACCCCCAGTCCCTTCAATTCCAGATCCAGAGCCTTGAAACGGCAACCCCGCTCAAGGATGTCCGGGTAAAAGGGGTTAACAAGAAGGGGAAGATTTTGTTTAAGCTGACCACCGATGCGAAAGGGATTGCCCGGGTGGCCGGAGCATTTGAAGACTTAACCCTGGTCACAGCCACCCGGGGCAACCATATCAGCCTGTTGCCCATGGATGTACCCGCCATGGATTTGTCTGAATTCAAAATGGCAACACAACTCTTCCGACCCCTGGACCTGTTTGTATATGGCCCCCGGGATATCTACAGACCCGGTGAGGTGCTGACCATTGACGGATTGCTGCGCAATCAGGATGGTCAAATGACAGCCGGGCTTCCCATCAAGGCCCAGGTTCTGCAGCCCGACGGCCGTATGGTCCATGAATTTACCTGGAAATCCCGGAACTTAAATTATTATACCCATATATACCATCTGCCCAAGGATGCAGCCACAGGCAATTGGCGCATCGCCTTTACCCATGGGACAGACAAACTTAAGGAATACCCCTTTATCGTGGCCGAGTTTCTCCCGGAACGCATGAAACTTGCCATTGAAAATCCAAAGGGCCAGTCCGATATTCTCAAAACGAACCAAGATCTTAGGATAGCCCTCAAGGGGGATTTTCTATACGGCGCACCGGCATCTGGAACCAGGGCCGATGCCATGATCCACATCAAACCGGCCCGGAAATTGTTCAAGGAAAACTGGCCAGGGTACGAGTTTGGCGATATCAAAAACCTGTTGAACCACTCTTTTTCCACGGATCCAATCACCCTGGATGAAAAGGGAGAAGGGATGCTGAATGTGCCCAGCCAATGGAAGGAAGTCACCTCTCCCCATTGGGTCACAGCCAATGCCAGCCTCTATGATTCCGGCGGCAGACCCGTGGTCCGGAACAAATCCTGGCAGGTCTGGCCGGGGGATGTTCTGGTGGGAATCCGAAGCCTTACCGACGGCGACATCAAAAACGACAGCCTGGCCCAATTTGAAGTAATCTGTGTGGACCAGACAGGCCGTCGAGTGGCAGCCAAGGGCTTAAAGGTAACGGTTATCAAAGAACAAAGGGAATACTATTGGGAGTTTAAAAACGATGCCTGGCAATGGGGATCCACCCGCCAGTTTTACGCTCTGGATCAATTCTCCCTGGATCTTGCGGAGAACAAGAATGGTCGGGTGAATGTACCGGTCAAATGGGGAGGATATCGACTGGAAATTGCCAACCCTGCCACTAATCTTACAACCGGATACGAGCTCTGGGCAGGGTGGAGACCCAAGTCTGCCCAGGGCAGGGAAATGAACCGGCCGGACCGGGTGGACCTTAGTCTTGACAAAAAGTCCTATAGCCCTGGAGACAAGGTCGCAGTGACTGTCAAGGCCCCGGAAGGCGGATCTGGGTACCTGTTTGTGGAATCGGATACCAACCTGCTCACCCTGCCCCTAACCATCCCCCCCCAGGGGAAAACCGTTGAAATCACCATTGATCCGAATTGGAAGCGCCATGATCTCTATCTGTCCGCCCTGATTGTCAGACCCGGTGAAAGCCGCACCGGCAGTCTGCCCAAACGATCCGTAGGCCTTGTCCACCTGCCCCTGGACAGAGAGATGCGAAGGCTCAAAGTGGAGATCCAGGTTCCCGGGAGAATAGAACCCAACCGGAGGGTCACCATCCCGGTGACAGTACTTCCCCCCGACGGGACCCGTCCCAGTGGGATCCGTCGTGATGGGACTCGTCCAGATGGGGCCCCCGATGGAACCCAAACCTTTGTAACACTGGCTGCCGTGG
>JAFLJU010000561.1 GCA_022712835.1 Desulfobacteraceae bacterium | reverse complement strand
AACTTTCGATTTTTTTCTTGTCTTGATATACTCCAGCCTGATACAGGTACAAGATCTTGTACCTGTATCAGGCTGGAGGCAATATTTAAATTTTTGGAGGATTCTTATGGTTTGGTCAACAAAAAGCAAGTTCCTATTTGTGACCATTCCTGTACCGATAAATATCTTTCTGGATATGTGCTGTTCCACAAATGGTATAGAGGCGGCTCTCCAGAAAACATAAACATGCATAAAGGTGCAAACTGAAATTAAAATAGTTCCGAACATGGTTCTCCAGAGAAGAAATGGTTACTGAATTTCTTTCGGTTTAAGTTCATAAATGGGTCCACAAGCAATTTTAAAAATCGAAAATATCTTTTAAAAAAGATTTTTTCTTGTATGATTTTCCATATCCATGCTTTGAATCGTGATGATCGTCATGTCCATGACCATGTTTTTTTCCATGGGATGATGAATGATCCCTTTCACGATACGATTGTTCCGGTCCTGAAGATGATAATGGCGTGGCTGAGAGAAGAGATCTCTCTATGATCTTGTCGAGTTCTCCCCGATCCAGCCAGACGCCTCGGCATTTTGGGCAATAGTCAATTTCCACACCTTGTCGATCTGACATCAAGAGGTCGTTTGTTTCACATACGGGGCATTTCATTTAATTTTTCTCCTTTGAGGTTGTTGTTTTTTAAATGTTTCATCCAGTCTTGATAAATTAAGTTTTCTTGTTGAACAAAGGAATCACCTTCACAAGTTCCATGAAAATGATCGCCACAAGACCACCCGCCAGTGCCAGGAATACATCATTCACGGAAACCGATCCGAAGCGGTACAGGTTTTTGAAAAAGGGTATGGTAAGCACAAGGATCATGACGGTGACCGTTCCGGTCATGACCCATTTAAATGCTGCATTTTTTTCTTTCAGCATGCTGATGCTGGATCTTGTCAGGGAGCGGTTTGATAGGATCATTCCAAGATTACAGACCACAAGCGTTAGAAATGCAAGTGCCCGTGCCGTCTCAGTAGAATGGTCATTGCGGATGAACAGGTAAATGGCAATGGTCACTGCCAGGGTCACCCCTCCTTGAAAAAAGCACTTCAAAAGGGTTGATCTTTCGAAGAGCTTTGCGTCAATGCTGCGCGGTTTTCGTTTCATGACTTGGCCGTCATCTTTGTCTGCTTCAAAGATCAGGGTACATGCGGGATCAATAATCAGCTCCAGGAAAACTATATGCACCGGGAATAAAATCAAGGGCCATTTCAGCAGTACGGGTATCAATGAAAGTCCTGCAATGGGAATATGAACTGAAAGGATGAACATCATCGCTTTTTTAAGGTTGTCATAAATACGTCGTCCCATACGCACAGCAGTCACAATGGAATTAAAATCATCATCAAGGAGCACCAGTGATGCTGCCTCACGTGCGACATCCGTGCCTCGGCCCCCCATTGCCACCCCGATATGTGCGGCTTTCAGGGCAGGTGCATCATTCACACCATCACCGGTCATGGCGACAATTTCCTTGTTTAGTTTAAGGGCCTGGACAATGCGCAGTTTCTGTTCCGGCACCATGCGGGCAAATATGTTGACCTCTTTTATCCTATTTGCCAGTTGCTTATCGGTTAATGTTTCCAGTTCAGAACCGGTAATGTGCTGATCCGGATTTCGAAGACCGATCTGCCGGGCAATGCTCATGGCGGTGCCTGGATAGTCTCCGGTGATCATGATCGTTCGGATGCCAGCGGTATAACATTCTTCAATAGCCCCTTTTACATTGGGTCGGACAGGATCTTCAAGGCCGATTAATCCGATGAATTTAAACTGAAAATCGTGTTGATCCTCCGGCAGCTCCGTTTTTCTGTGCCGGGTACACGCCACTCCGATAACCCGTTTTCCCTGGTTGCTGAGCAGATCGATTTTTTCCTCAAGCCATTTTAATTTGGGTGCATCAAAATGACAAAGATCCGCAATGGCTTCAGGAGCGCCCTTGGCTGCAATGATCAGGTCTTCTCCTGAAGCGGATGTCCAGACCCGGGACATGGCAAGCAGTTCCTTGCTTAAGGGATATTCACGCTGGAGCGTCCATGATGCGTGAAGATGTTCTGTCTGTGAAAGGGTGCGTTCCCCCAGTTCTCTCATGGCCTTTTCCATTGGATCAAAGGGGTCGACCGGGCTTGCAAGAATGCTGTACTCGACCACTTCGTGGAATTCTTCGGGCAGGGTGTCATTCTTTTCCCCGATAGTAAACACCTTATCGCCTGCCACAATATCGGATACCGTCATCTTGTTAAGGGTTAATGTACCTGTTTTATCAACACAAAGCACGGTTGCCGAGCCAAGCGTTTCCACTGCTGGAACCCGCCGGGTCAACACCCGGAATTTTGAAATCCGCCAGGCACCAAGGGCCAGAAATATGGTGAGAACAACCGGAAATTCTTCTGGAAGGATGGCCATGGCCAGAGACAACCCGGCAAGAAATCCTTCGAGCAGGTTGCCACGGGTCATCCAGTACACCACCACCACCAGTATGCAGAGAATGCCGCCGACAAACGCAAAAGTTCGAACGACTTGCCCGGTCTGAATCTGAAGCGGGGTTCGTTCTTCTTCAAGGGATTGAAGGGCTTTGCCGATTTTTCCCAATTCGGTTCGGGTTCCGGTTGCCTTGATCATCCCTGCTGCCTGGCCGGACACAACCAGGGTGCCTGAAAAAGCAAAGGGAAGATCATCCCCGCCGGGTTTCTCCATCACAATCGAGGTGTCTTGGGTGGATACTTTTCTAACGGGAACGGATTCACCGGTCAGAAGCGATTCATCAATGGAAAAATTAAGGGCATGGACCAGAACGCAGTCTGCCGGAACACGGTCGCCTTCCGACAGCAGGATAACATCATCACGGACCACTTCCCGCCCGGGAATACGTGTTTTTTCCCCGTCACGGATGACATAAGCACGGGGACTGGACAAGTCCTTGAGTGCTTCGAGCGCTCTTTCGGTTTTCCGTTCCTGATAAAAGGTGATGCCGATAATCACAAAAACAAACCCAAGCAGCATCAATGCTTCCTGAAACTCACCAGACAGCAGATACAATGCCCCGCATGCGATCAACAACAGGAACATGGGTTCTCTTAAAACCCCGATCAGGATATCCAGACCATTTCGTTTCCCCTGGGTCGGTAATTCGTTAAAGCCATCCTGCTCCTGACGCTTTAACACCTCATCAGGGGACAGACCTTTTAAATTCTCAAACGATATATTGTTCATTTATAATCCTTATCAATCCTCATCTTGATATACCTGCTCTATTTTGGAATTTTTACATTGTCATCATCATAAATACCGTCTTCAGCCGTTGTGTGACAGGCAATGCAATTGGATAGAGAACCTATGGATTCTCGGTTCAATACATCAGGAGAGATCTCATGGTGTTCTTTAATGATACATGGGATTTGGGTAATTCTCAATGGAGCCTGATTTCCAAGTCCCTTCATGATTTTTTTCGCCTGTTTTTTCGTGCTATGGTCAGCGCTGTTGGATTTCAGATAATCTGTAATGATATTTTGGGAATCAGCATCCAGTTCGAAGGTTTCTCCAAAATGATCTTCAAGGCTTGTCAAAAGTTTTATCCAGGAAGATCCCGGCAGGAGCTCCGGCTGATAGGCAAAGTGACAAGCCCCGCACTCAGCCTGGTAAACTAAATTATTTACCGGTGTTATGGCGCTGGAGTCATTGCCGCAGTTCTGATGGTGTTCTCGTTTTTTCTTTTGATGCTTGCCATTATCATCATCTTTTCCACCATCCGCCAACAGGACGTTCCATTTGTTTTCTTTATGGTTATCATCGGCATACGCCAGGAAAGAAGGGATAAAAAAAAGAGTGCCTAAAACCAGACAAATCATTAAAAATATTGTTTTGTGATCCATTTTAGTTTCCTCCATAAAAAATAATTTTTCAAAATCAATGCTCATTTCCTAAAATTAAAACTAAACATTTAGGCTGTTAAAACAGATTCATGGTCAATACAGCAAGACGAACATTCTCCAGACTAATCGACGATCAGGTGACCTAGCATCAAGACAAAAAACATAGAGATAAAAATAATAGGTTCCACATGAATCTTGTAAGTAATTTTCCTGAAAACTTTGGGGCATAACTTGAATTTTATCAAAAAACCAGAAAGGATAAGTGTCACCATCAATGCCGATCCAATTTCGGGAAGGGCCGAGGACTTGCATCTTGACGCCAACCAGTGCCAAGAAACAATGCCAAGAACAATAAGATTCAGATAATAATGAAGCCACATGAGTGTTTTTTTCTGCTTGCGGTTAAAATCCTTAAGTGCTTTTTTTAACATCTCTCCCATGGGTACAAATCGATTCATTCCCCTTATCAACAAGCTTAAGGCTACAGGGAAATTGGCTATAAGCAGAAGCAATGCGGCAATCTGACCTGCGGTTTCATTGCCTATATTGTCAGTTTCCAAAAAGGGAATACCGTGTTGATCCTCTCGCTCGAAATATTCTGAAATTTCATGGTCCTCATCGGCCATGCCTGTTACCAAAGACCAGGGCTCCAATGCTATAATAAAAAAAAATGTAAATAATATTAAAAGATTATATTTTTTCATTCTTTCACCTAAATCAATAAATACGGACAAACCAACTTTGATGTCCTGTTAAAAAAAATTATTTCATCTTTTCTATTAAATCCGGTTCGACACTATGTCATGAATCAGTTACCAATGCCTGTAGATGATGCAAGGGCATTATATCGTTGCATGGTAAATGCCTATTTTATGACTCCAGTTAACTGTAGCAATCGTTGGATCAAATCCTGACCGCCTATCTTGTTTATGTAATCGAGAATTTGACCGAGCAATGGCAGGGCCAAAATGATTGCAAGTACAAGGACCCCAAAAAACACAACACCTACCAAAATTATGAGTTTCTTGTTGGCAATCAGGAAAGGCATGAGCCGCGAAGGATTGAACAGATCATAATTGTGATGACGGTTCTTATGATATTCGTGCTTTCGTAACCGGTCATTATATTCTTTATGATCATGGTCTTTCAAAGCCTTGCCGTTTTCATTATAGTTGTCCTCATAATGCTTGTGTTTGCGGTGATCATCATCGTGATTGAAAAGCTTATCTATGCCCATGTATTGACTCCTTTGTTTTTTCCACAGTAAGGTGGTTGCCTTTTGATATTATAAATTTATAATACATTTCAATTTGTTGGACCAATTTTGAGTTTATCTAACTGACAAGAGAGACTTTCTGATATCCAATTTAAGTGCAGAATTCAAATTGTGAATAATTATTATTCATTTTATACAAAATATTTTATATATACTTTATAAAATTTTTAAAATATAATCATAAGATGGTATCTACAGCCTATTGACAGTTGCAAATATTATATGTAAATAGTCAGTTTATATCAACTCGCATTCAGGAAATTGCTTATGACAGCACGCAAACAACGCCTTGAGCCCCGAAAACAGCCGATTCAGCATCGTTCCAAGGTTACGGTGGATGTGATCCTCCAGGCAGCTGCTCAAGTTTTCGAAGTTCGTGGTTACGCTGCCGGGACCACCAACCGAATCGCTGAACGGGCAGGAGTGTCCATCGGAACATTATATCAGTATTTTCCAAGTAAAGAAGCGATTGCCGTAGCATTGCTCGAACGGCATATTATTGAAACTGACCGTCACCTGCGAGAGTGGGTGGGTCACATTGTGGTTGAACAGCATGGACTGGGCGAGGCTCTGCATGAATATGTATCGGGGATGCTGGAAATGCACTCAAGACAGCCGCGCCTACAGCATATTTTGGTTGAGGAAACCCCTTTGCCCGAGCGTGTTCACCAATCATTACTTGAGGCCGAACGGCATGCCGCCAAAACTGTGGCCAGCCTTCTCCGTCTGTATCCTGAAATTCGGCCAACCTTTCTGGAGCATGCCTGTTTCGTTATCGTCCAGACAGTCGAGAGCTTGACCCATCGATTCGCAGCCCACCCCGATGATCAATTCATCCCCAAAACCACATTTGTGGAGGAATTGGTCAAAATGCTAATTGCTTATCTTAAATATGATGGGGCTTAATAAATCCGTCTAATTATTTTAAAAACGGTTAACGGCCACCAAATCAGCACTGTCTTTATCTTCTTCAAATAATCTCCCTGCAAAATCTGTCAAAACCTTTTATAAATAGACACATTAAACACCTTTTCCGTATCACTATCACTAACCCTAAACATTTTTTTGACGACCATCTTGACATTGCCGATGGTTCTGGTCGTGCCTTTTTCCCCAATGCTCCTTGCCTTCTTCTATATCTTTTTCTTTGTATTCAGTTTCATGATATTTTTCCTTATAAAATCCGGATTGTTATCTTTTCTTATGTTTCGTAAGGGTCTATTCCCCCTCCGGATCAGGGGAATCGTTCTCATCCTATCGGTGACTAATAGCTTTGCCATCTGTCTGGTAGGCATACGGCGAAAGTGTGCAAGTATAGATAGTGCATAATTACGCTCTCGTAGACAACCCTCCTGAACCGTACTCACAAGGACGCAAACCTTCTCTTCAGGAATTTTTTTTATATCTCCTGGCGTTTTCCTGTAAGCGCAGACAGTTCTGTCCCTCCTGCCACCAGAAACGGGTGGTTGAATATGGAGAATGGTTGCTCACAAATGTTTTAAAAGACGTCCCCCATCGACAGTGGGTGTTTAGTATTCCTAAA
>JAFLJU010000632.1 GCA_022712835.1 Desulfobacteraceae bacterium | reverse complement strand
ATCGGGCGGTCACCCTCCGAAAATGGTGGCAGGATTTTATAAACTTGAACAAATTCCCTGGACCATCATTCTTTTTGCAAAGGGGGAAAATATATTAAAACCCATTACAAATTTTAGGAATGCGTTTGCCCTTGGCAGTGCCTTCTTAATTGTTGTTGTCCTTATTCTCATCAGGCACCATGTTAGTAAAATCGTTTATCAGATAAAAACCCTGTCAGAAAATGCCCGGCAAGTTGCCGGTGGCAAGTATGGTTCACCCGTTAACGTGAACAGCCGGGATGAAATTGGTCAATTGGTGGAAAACTACAATGATATGGTAAAGGGACTCATAGAACGCGATTTTATCCGGGACTCCTTTGGTCGGTATGTGGACCCGAAGTTTGCAAAATATCTGTTAAAACATCCAGGTGCTGGAGATTTGGGGGGGGAAAGGAGGGAAGTTGTTATGATGATGTCTGATATTAGGGGGTTCACAGCGCTTTCAGAAACCCTAAGCCCAGAAATTATCATCCGGATTCTAAACCAGTATTTTTCCCACATGATTAAAATTATTCAGGAGCATAATGGGATAATCGTGGATTTTTTCGGGGATGCAATCCTTGTTTTCTTTGAGCCGCTTTCAGGGGCCACCGCAGATACGGCCCTGTGTTGTATCCAATGTGCCTCCCGGATGCAGTCTGAGATGAAAGTATTCAATAATGAGATGCAAAAACAGGAACTACCGGGACTTGGTATGGGCATCGGTATCAACGCCGGCCAGGTGATTGTCGGGAACATCGGATCTGATACCCGTGCCAAATACGGGGTCGTTGGATCTGCCGTGAATATTACCAGCCGAATCCAGGCAAAGGCAGAGAAACAAGAGATCGTTGTATCAGAATCCGTTTATCAATACACAAAGGATCAAATCCATATCAAAAAAACGTTTTCAGCTGAATTAAAAGGGGTGGATGAACCCACCATTCTTAGGATAATCGAAAATATAATTGCCTAAACCTTTATGGCAAGTCCGCACTAATTATACGATCATTAACAGGCGATGACACCAATGTGTTTAATTTTTAATCAGCCTTTTGGGTCAATGTCTAAAAAATAGACATTTTAAAAATTTTCATTGGATTTGATAAAAATGACAGCACAAAAATATTTTTTATAAGAATGTAAAATCAATTAGTTACACAAAAATACTTATCTATTCTTTAAATCGGTAATGATTTGGCACAGCTTATGCAAAATTGTCTTCTGACCGGGGTTTTTAAACCCTGCAATTACATAAATTGAGGAGAAAACACTATGACTAGAACATCACTGCTAACTATTCCGGCTATTCTACTGATACTCACGCTAACTTATTCTATTGCTATTGCCATGATGGGAGGGAGTATGGGCGGCGGTTCAAACAATCATATGGAGAATACTCAGAACATGGATAACCAACAATTCCATAGTCAGCAAGGTACCCATGATCAGTACATGAGCAATCAAAATACGAACAATCAGTACATGAGCAATCAGAATATGAGCAATCAGAATATGAACGATCAGAATATGAACGATCAGAATATGGATCATAGTACGATGGAACATGAAGCCGGTCAGAACATGGCGGATGATTTTTTCCAGGAATGATGAACCCGTATTTCTTACAAGCGATTTAGCAATTGCAAAGGTGATGGAAAAAAGGTATATTTTTTCATCACCTTTGAGAGTAAACGGTTGTGTTCGGTTCCACTAAACTCCTGTACATAGCCCACATAATAATCCGGTACAGGCCTGTTAATTTTCACATATTTCGTTCAAAAGGAATTGCCATGAAACGGTTGGTTATCCTATCTGCTATTCTATGTTTTGGAGTCTTGGCCTTTTCGCCGGATCCTTCTTTTGCATCAGAAAAGGAGGGTCTTCCTGAAATAGAGGATAGGTTGTCTGAGAGCCTTAATTTGTCAGATTTACTTCACTATGCATATTTGTCAAATCCCTCTATTACAGCTTCACGGGAATCCTGGCAGATCTTTATCGAGAACTACCGGATTGGAAAAAGCTATCCAGATCCCCAGCTCATGACCACTTATTTTCCAAAGCCCATCGAAACAAGATTAGGGCCCCAGGACTGGAACCTGACGCTGTCCCAGGTAATTCCCTTTCCCGGGACCTTGTCACAAAAGGGCAAAGTACTGGAGGCCGATGTCAAGATTGCAAGGCTTATGGTGGATAAAACAGTTAAAAATATCGTTACCGCTGTTTCTTCTTCTTATTATGAATTGATTTACATCCAGAAAGCCATTGATGTTGCAACCGTAAACATGGCTTTAAACCAGAAATTATTAAATATCAGTCACAACGCCTATGCTCAAGACAAAGCTCTTTTTTACGATGTGTCCAAGGCCCGGGCACAGACTGCACAGATTCAATACGACATCATGCTGTTGCAGGAATTGGAACAAACAGAAAAAACAAAGATAAATACCTTGTTAAACAGGCCCCCTAATGAAGCCATTGGCAGAGCTTTGAATCTTGCCCCAAAACAGGTGGTCTATTCATTGGACGAAATTTATGGCCTCTCCATGATGTACCAGGAAGATAATCTTATTGCCCAAGAAGCCGTTCTAAAGTCTGAAGAAGCCATTAAGCTTACCAAATATGAAAATTTACCCTCGTTCAAGTTTGGCCTTTTTTATGCGGGAATAGGTCAGCCGGATGTGGCATCTCCTCCAAAGGATGCCGGGGATGATGCTGTCGGGGTACAACTGGGTTTAAATCTTCCATTGTGGTTTGGTAAAAATAAAAGCCGAATGGCAAAGGCTGCGGCTGCAAAAGCAAAAGCAACGGCTGATAAAACCGTGACCGCGAACAGAACCAAGGCCAGGATCAGTCGCCTCTGGTTTAAGCTTCAAAATTCAAATCGTTTGATTTCCCTTTATAAAAACGATCTGCTGCCCCAGGCCCTTGCTTCAGTTAAAACATCTGAGACCTGGTTCCGGGAGGGACAGGGGAATTTTGCTGATTTTCTGGAGATCCAGGCAACCGCCTATAACTTTCAACTATCCCTTGAACGGGCAAAGACTGATTATAGCAAGACCCTTGTACAGCTTGAACAACTGGCCGGAGTAATTCTTGATAGGAAAAGTCCTGAAACCGAAGGAGAGAAGGATCAATGAAAATAATAATAAGCGGTATATTTATTTTAAGTATTCTTTCTATATCACAGGTATATGCAGATTATGACAGCATGAAAAAAGACCTTGAAGAATACACTCCGCAAAAGAGTTTTGCCATCATCGCCGAGCCTGATGTTCAAGAAACGAAGACGGTTCCTGGTGATGCGACCGGCGTTGCTCCCGGTGTTGCTCCCGATTTTGCAAGAATAAAAATCTTGAAAAAGGGTTATGAACGAGAAATTTCCGACCCGAACAGCCGGCTTATCGAGCTTGGGGTGGATGAGAAAATTCTCAAACGGCTTTCCGGGATATCTTCTGATCAAGATGCACTTATTAAACATGTGGGGCAAAAAATCCGCTTGAATGAGATTCGAGTTATTGCTGTCTTGCGCAACCCGGCTATCCAGGCCGCCCAAAAAAAAGTGATCGCTGAAATCCAGTCCTTTGACCAGGTCATGAACCTGGACAATACGCTTAAACAATATGCCTCGTTCACCAAGGCTTCCAATAATAAGGTGGGTCCCCTTAAGGGTAAGGATTCCATTCGAATGATTTATCTTTTTCCAGGGTTATCCGCCCTTAAAGGCCGTATTGTTCAAAGCCAGGTGGCCATGCTGATGGAAAAGATGCAAATTATTAACAAACAAGTTCTCAGAGATGTCGAAAAAGCCTATTGGGACTTTGTTCTTGTAGTAAAATCAACAAAGATCACCAGGGAGACAATTGATGCTTTTGAACGTCTTGGGGGTGTCGCCACATCCCTGTATAAAAGCGGTAAAACCAGCTTCCAGGATGTGATCAAGATCAATATTAAGATAGAAGAACTCAAAGAAGATCTGGTTACCTTGAAAGCCAAAAAGAAAAATATAGAAATCCGGATTCTTGAACTTTTAAACCTACCGGCCAACATCCGTTTAGGCAAGGCTATTGT
>JAFLJU010000051.1 GCA_022712835.1 Desulfobacteraceae bacterium | reverse complement strand
GGGATCGTGATAACCAGCCCTTGAACAAATAGATTCGTTTTGGACACTGACGAAGTGTCAAACCCCAGAGGTTCACTTGCAGCTCGCCATTGTTTAATCCCCAGGTAAACCAGATATGCGGCTCCGGCCCAGCGGAGCCATTCAAACGCTTCTGCGACGCCATTTAATAATGAGGTTAAACCGATTGCGGCGACTATAAGTTGAAAGGCTATTCCCGCTGTCGCTCCGGCAACGGTTGCTATAGAATGTTTCCAACCGAATGAAATGCTATGGGCAACCGTCAAAAGCACACTCGGTCCGGGTAATGAAATCATGATCGTAGTGGCAATAACAAATGCAAAATATACGTGTAATTCCATAATGGATGACTCCTGTTATTAATACAATTAGTAAAATTCCATACTTCTTCTATTTGGGCAAAAGTATAGAATTCTTAGAAATTAACTTATTGTATAAAATTGACTTGATATTCTTTAGGGGTCACCGTTGTTATTGCTTTGAAATTGCGGTGAAAGTGACTTTGGTCAAAAAAGCCACACTCCAAAGCAACTTGCGACAAATCATAACCTTTTTGTAATAGCTTTCTGGCAAGATCTATTCTGCAGTTCAGTCGATACGCATGCGGCGTTATGCCTGTGGATGCCTTAAATTGCCTGAGCAGTGTGTATGGGTTTGCTTGTAACTTTGAGGATAGGTGTTTCATGGATGTATCTATATCTAAATTCATACTTAATTGCTGTTTCAGCTGTTCTATTTGCACGGAAGGCTCTCTTTTTACTGCCGCCGGTTTACACGCTTGTAAAAATATACGTTCAATAAAATCAACCAGGATTTGTTCTTTTTCCAGTAAATCCCCTTCGCCCATTAACGATTCCATAGTCTTGATGTATTGTTGATAGGCCAAATTGTCTTCCAATAAAATGGTGTTCACGGGGCTAAATGTTTCAAGTTGCCACAAGGACTGTTGCAGTTGTAAACACCACTCAGCATCGAGGAAGAGCATATAATAGCTTCGTTTACAAAATTCGGTGGGGTTGCAGGAATGAAGTATTTCCGGATTGATTAGGGCAAGACTTCCTGGTCGTAATTTCGCCGTCTTCCCTTCAACCTGATAGATCACTTCTCCTCGATCTATTGCACCGACACTGAAGGTTTTATGCATATGAGATTTGTAGTGCCGTCCGCTATTTCTTGAATAGAGACATTCTACAAAAGGCAGTGGATGTTTTAAAAAATGTTCGTCACTCATTTACACCCCCGATATTCAAGAATTTTTTCAAGGCCCGGTTCATATCAGAAGTACCAGGTGGCCCAGGCAGAAATACTGTCAGAGGGTTGATAATCAAAGGACGTCCCGGGAATATCATATCCTCCGTATTCTGTATTACCGCCCCCCCAGCTGAAAGATCCCGTAACGGTGAGCCGGATATTGTCTGAGTAATCGTAAACCACCCTGGGCATGAGAATGCCGGAGCCGTCGTTTAAATTGAGGATGGGGGTGACATAGGTGTTGACCAAGGGGTGAACCTCAAGGTTGAGGCTTGCACTGGCATAAAATCGGCCAAGGGCGAACAGCTCTCCTCTGGCAATCCGCTCTGAAATGGCAGGATCTGAAAAATGATCCGTATAATCCGCATCTGAAAGGCCGTTGTAGTATAGTTCAAGATAGCCGTACAAGTTTTTATCAAGCCAGATCCAGGAGTAGTCCATATTGACCACGGCAGAAGCATAGGCAGATCGTCCCCGGCTTTCTTCTTTCAGGAATGTGCCGGTAAGATCGCATCGCCAGGCGGCTCCGCCCAGATAGCCCACAGCCCCGATGCCGGTAATCATATCTTCATAGTGCCGGGTCACCATAACATCCATTTCCGTATCGCCTGCAAAGAAGTGCAGCTTTATGCCCAGCGAGTTTTCATCCAGGCCTGTCTCGCCGGTATCCGGATCCCTTCGCACCACATAGATGAACTCCACATCCACATTGTTAACCGGGAACTGTACAAGGGCCAGGTCATCCCCCATTTTATAGTCCCGTTCCAGGTCCGTGGGGGAAAAAGGATTGAACAGATCCATGGGATTAAAGGTAAACCCGTTTCCCCATGTTACGGCCTGCCTGCCCAGCCGGATCTCTCCAAAGTTCTGTGTAAAGGAAACCATGGCCCTGTCCAGACGGTGATAGGACATTGTGCTGTCGCCTTCATGGATCACATGGGTCAGATCAAAGAACCGCCGGTCATCGTTGGGCGGGCCGAAAAGTCCGTCCCCAAACAGATCAGGATACAGTTCTTTGAGTTCCTCTCCGTCTTTGCGGGTGCCGCCACCCCCGGCCACGGCCTCATAGCTCACCTCTGTATAGACGGCATCTCCGAAGAATGTTGTGTTATTCAGACGGAACTCCCCGAACCCGTCGTAGATGGGAGAAAGCCCCACGGCCTCATAGGCGGTTCCGGAGGAGGGAAACATCGCCCGGGTATACACCTTGATATGGCCGCCCCATTCCATTTCCGGAGTAGGGAAGACAGCAGAGGCAACGGGTTCAGCAGGTGCGGTAGTATCATCGGCAAGGGCTATGGTGTTCCAAAAACAGTGCAGCCCCAGAAGGACAAAAAAGAAGGTGAACCATTTCAAGAGGTCTGTCTCAACATTTTTTTGTCTATTTAATATCTTCATCCGTCACCAGACCGTCTTTAAGATGGACAATCCGCCGGGCATAATCCATGACCATATGGTCATGGGTGGAGAAGATAAAGGTAACACCACGTTTCTCATTCATTTCACACATCATTTCGAGCAGACCCTGACCGGTCTTGGAGTCCAGGTTGGCAGTGGGCTCGTCCGCCAGGACAATGGAAGGCCTCGAAACAATGGCCCGGGCAACCGCCACCCGCTGCTGCTGGCCGCCAGAAAGTTCTGCAGGCCGCCGGTCGTGCATATTGACAAGACCCACTTCATCCAGGATCGTTCTGGCCCGGTCCGTTCTTTCCTTTGCCGGTACCCCCTGCATGAGCATGACATATTCAACATTTTCCCGGGCCGACAATACCGGGATGATATTATAGGCCTGGAACACAAAGCCAATTTTATTCAGACGCATGGTGGCAAGCTTTGACTGGGTGAGATCGGTTATCTCTTCATCGTCCAGCATAATTGTGCCACGGGTCGGTTTGTCCAGGCCACCGATAAGGTTGAGCAAGGTGGTCTTGCCGGAACCGGACGGGCCTGCCAGGGCTGCGAACTCTCCTCTGGCAATAGATACAGACACCCCTGCCAGGGCATGGACTAAAAGCTTGCCCTGTTTGTAGGTCTTGGTTACATCAATGACATCAACTATATTCATAATTTTACTTTCTCCCTAAGTAGTGGCTGATCGAAAACCCGTGCTTGGACGAAAACTTGCCCATATGCAAGGCGCAAGAAAGTCTGAAACCGGAGTGTACTTTAGTACATGAGGATTTCAGACTTTTGCAGCAACGCGGCAGATGGGTGAGTTTTCGTTCAAGCACTAAATATGGGCCATGGCTGCAACTGGTGTGATCCGGCCGGCTTTGACTGCCGGGTAAAGGCAGACCAGAAGACCGAGTATCAGGATGACGGCGTTCACGGCGAATACATCCTTTGCCATGAGAAAGGGCACGACAATATGTCCCATACCGAAAAACTCCGAGCCCTGGGCCATGAACGACATGTCTATACCGCCGGCAAGGCTTAGTACTGTGGCAAACCCAAGCAGATTGCCCGCAATTAGCCCTAGGATCAGAAGAATCAGGCACTCCAGCAGTACACTGCGGATGATCCAGATAAGTTTCATGCCAAGGGCCTTGAGCAGACCGAATTCCCGGGTCCGTTCCAGAACGGCCATGAGCATGGTGTTGACCAGGCCGAATGCCATGGCCATGA